>JAZNJK010000001.1:0-3963 GCA_045578005.1 Eubacteriales bacterium
GTTTAAGGTGCTTTGCATTTTAGAACGAGCCAAAAGGCTTGTATTCAAGGCAAAATTTTGCCGATATATAAAAATATTTCAAAAAATTTTAACACAGAAGACGGGACTTTTGTCCGTTCCAAAACTGGTTCGTTCCATTCCTGTCAGGCATTGAATTAGTCCAAGTAAAGCAAACCCAAACACAACGCAAATCGGCACAAGCCCGAGCCAATCCGTAATAATGTAAAGGGATATGTTCGCGCCTGTGATACTGTGAAAAAATCCGTTAATCGTAGCAAATCCTACAAAAGACCCATTCGGACCGATTTGTTGAACATCAACGGTGCTAACCAAAACCGTCCATACCGCAAACGATATAACTAAACCTATTCCCGTGATAAATAATTTCAATTTTCTTTTGCTCATTTTTCGTTAACCTTTCGTTTCGTAGTGACTTTTGTCTAACTGTATTTTAACAAAAGGAACAAAGAAGGTCAAGAAACGCATTGTCACAGGAAAGACACTTTTCGTGTCATTATCGTTGACCTTCTCGGCAAAAACGCTAAAAAAAGAAACATTACTAATCTCGCTCTTTTCAATGTAATTTGTTTGAATTTATTATATCAAAAGTATGCGGATAAATCAACCTTTTAAGAACGAAAAACTCGGTTTATGAAAACCGAGTTTTTGAAATTATTCAATTTAAACCATTAAAAGAAACAGTGCATAAACTTTCAATTAACTATGCATTTTATAGTGCAATCTAATATTGTCGGCAATCATAGCGATAAATTCCGAATTTGTCGGTTTGCCACGACTATTGTGAATAGTGTATCCAAAATACGAGTTCAAAACATCTACATCGCCCCTGTCCCAAGCAACTTCAATAGCATGGCGAATAGCCCTTTCAACTCTTGATGTAGTGGTTGAATACTTTTTCGCAACCGAAGGATAGAGGATTTTTGTAACGGAATTGATAATCTCATTGTCCGAAATGGTCATCAAAATAGCGGTCCTTAAATACTGATATCCCTTGATGTGCGCAGGCACTCCAATTTGATGTATAATTTTGGTGACTTGCGATTCAATATCGTCACGGTTAATATCTCCCGAACTGCTTGTTTTAGGTTGTCTTGTTAATATGAGCGTTTTTATATGTTCGGTAAGACTTGAATAATCAAAAGGTTTTAGTAGACACATTGATGCACCCGCATTGGTCGCCTCGATAAAAACCGATTGATTAGAAACAAGAGAAGCAATGATGAAAAGCGGTGGAACATCAGAACCAAAATTGATCCCTTTACAGTTTCTCATAAGCCCAATTCCGTCGAGTTTAGATAGCCATAAATCGGCAATAACAATATCGGGGTGAGTCCTGTTGATTTTAATCAATGCTTCCTCACCATTCGAAGCGTCGGTAATGTTTTTGAAACCACGCCTTGTAAGTGCTTCTTTTGTCGCAAGTCTTGTTTGTAGATTTTCGTCCGCAATAAGAATTTTAATGTTGTTTTCCATATAATTATCCCTATTGATAAACGATTTGTATTTTTGTGCGGTAATGATAAGATTTTACCATATTTTACAAGATAATTCAAGATGTAATAATTAACGAATTTTAGGTGCTGAATTTGTGTATTTCTCATAAAAAATATAAAAATAACGTCGAAAAAAATAAAATTCTAAATTTTTATAAATTTTCAAAAAAATTTGATAAACAGCAAAAAATGTGCTATACTGTAAAAGATGATAATTTAAAAAGAGAAATAAAGGGATTTTATCATGGATTTCAAAAAAATAGAGAAACAGGATTTTGAAGAAATAAACAAGTATCTTTTGCTCGATAAAACAAGAAGTTGCGAGAAAATAGGCGGAGCAATAATGATGTGGCGCGCATTCTACGATATTGAATGGGCAGTTTATAACGAAACCCTTATTATTAAATATAATGAAGAAAAGCCGTTTTATCTAATCCCAATCGGTAAAGACCCTCGGGGCGCAGTTTTAGCCCTCGGCACAGCAATCTATACAAGCGTGTGCGCACAGGATTTCGATAAAATCGAGGGAGAAGGCGTAGAAATCATTCCAAACCGCGATAACTTTGATTATATTTACGAGGCTGAAAAACTTCGCACCTTCGCAGGCAAAAAACTCCATGCTAAACGCAATTTCTTAAACCGTTTTAAATCAACCTATAAATATGAATTTATATTAGACGGAAATAAAACCGATTTATCAAACTTTTTCATTCAAATAGATAAAAAACAACCCCATGCAAGCGACACCGGACAAGCCGAACTTAGTGCAACTCTTGATCTTCTTGAAAATCGAGAATATTATCACCTTAGAACAGGCGAAATCAGAGTAAACGGACAAATAATTTGCGCAACAATCGGCACACAAGTAGACGATACTCTTTATGTCCAAGTGGAAAAAGCGGATAAAGACTATGTTGGCGCATACCAAGTGATAGTTTCGGAGTTTGTAAAAGCCTTTCCAACCGCCATTTATGTAAACCGAGAGGATGACCTTGGCGAAGAAGGAATGAGAACTTCAAAACTTTCCTATAAGCCCTTGTATCTTCTTGAAAAACACACAGTCATTCGCCCCTAAAAAACATTGTCAACCGTCGCCACCGCATGAACTTCTATCTCATCAATTGCTTTTACGATAAGAGCAACTGCCTCGCTAAATCCGGTGAGGATTTTATCTTCAAATTTAGTTCTTAAAATAACAAGATTCTTTTCCATCTCATCACTTTCCGTGTGAGGCACGGATATTGAAATCATAGTCTTGTGTTTTTCCCAAATTTCACATAACGCTAAAAATTCTTTTTCATTTTCAAGCGAGACGATTTTTGATGCTTCAACTCTCATTTTATCCACAGTTTTGGAAATGTAAATACCGTTCCATAAAACAAGAATGCAAAGAACGATAAATGCGAGTGCGGAAAGTAAAAAAGCCTTCATAAAACAAAACCTTTCATTATTATTTATATTTATATAAGTCAATCGTAAGGAATAATGCTAATTTTTCCACCGTCATCAATGGTGAAAAGGAAAATATCTTTAATTCCAAACCCTCGTTTGCAAAGTTCACTGTTTAACCATTTTTCGCTTTTTTTAGCAAGTTCAAGCCCAGATTCGTTTATCGCCCCGTCCATAATCAAAGCATGAGTCATTCCCGAAAAGGAAGGCTCTTTTTCTTTCAAATCGCTAATTGTCGGCGCTTGCTTATCTCTTTTTAGAAAAACCGAAAGTTGTCCGTTTTGCTCAATCAAAGCAAAATCAACATCTTCAATGCTCGAAACATTTTTAAGTCTTAATTCTGAAAGAAGTTCGCTCATACTTATTCTAAGGCGCAAAAGTTCTTTTTGATTTAATATCCCGTCACGGATGATAACACTCGGTGTCCCCATAAACAACTTTTTAAAAGTGCTTGATTTCGTTGATACGAATGACATTATAACTTCCATAGTCAGCAAAAATATAAGAGGAATAATGGAGTAGGCGATTGGGATCGATATATCTTGAATAGGATTTATAGCAAGTTCTGATAGCATAAATGTTGTAATAAGTTCCGAAAGTTGCATTTCGCCCACTTGCCGTTTTCCCATTAAACGAATGGCAAAAATAAACAAAACATAAATAATAGCCGTTCGAATTAGCACCGTTGCCACGAAAACCCCCCCTAAATCCACATCGCGCCTTGCTTTTTGTGAATATTTTTAGCAAAAATGAGCAAAATATTCTAAAAAACGAGATTTTTTTGTGCATAAGGTAAAATATAAAATAAATTTCAAAAAAACCTTGCAAAATCTAAAAAAATGTAGTAGAATATTCAAGCATTGTGAATAAATCTTCACTCTCTCAAAAACCCCGAAAAAACTTTAAAAAAAGATAAAAAAAGTTTAAAAAAGGTATTGACAAGAGGAGAAATGCGTGATATAATACTATGGCACGCTAACAAAAGCGATGCAAAAAAGAT
>JAZNJK010000002.1:0-2583 GCA_045578005.1 Eubacteriales bacterium
CTGTCAGTCTTGTCCCAGTCTATAACGGTTTGATAGCCGAGAATTACACCGTCTTTTTCGTATTTTTCAATAATTTCTTGAATTTCGCCAACCTCTTTTTCAAGCATAAGCGCAAGGTCGGTAGCAGTCAAAGAAGCATCATTTTCAAGTAATGTTAAAAGTTTTTCCATTTTCTTTTTCTCCTTTTTGGTTGAGGTGTTAATAGTCCTTGTTGTTGTTTAGTTCGTCAAGCCACACCCAATAGGTAGCATCGCTTGGCATTTTAAGTCCCGCACGGGGAGAGAGCGCAACCGAGCCAACACGCACTCCGTCAGGAGAGCAAGAGCGCTTGAACTGTTGTGTAAAGAACCGTTTAATAAACACACATAGCCACTTATAGATTGTTTCATCATCAAATTTGCCCTCAAAGGCGTATTTCGCTATGCGGTATATTTTAGAGGGCGCAAAGCCCTTTCTTATAAAGTTGTAAAGGAAGAAGTCGTGAAGTTCATAAGGTCCTACAAGGTCCTCGGTCTTTTGCGCAATCTTTCCGTCTTTATCGGGCGGAAGGAGTTCGGGCGATACAGGTGTCGCCAAAATATCGCTAAGCACTTCACCAACTTCAAGTGGCGCTTCACCCGTTTCATAGAAAACGAGTTCACGAACAAGTGTTTTTGGAATGTCACAGTTAGGGTTATACATCGACATATGGTCGGCATTGTATGTGCTCCAACCGAGTGCAATTTCGCTAAGGTCACCTGTGCCGACAACAAGAGCGCCAACTGTGTTTGCGTAGTCCATCAAAATTTGTGTTCTCTCACGCGCTTGTGCGTTTTCAAATGCGACACTGCGGTCATTTTTATCAAGACCGATATCTTCAAAGTGAACGCTAACCGCCTTTGAAATATCAATTTCTTTAAGAGTTACACCAAGACATTCGCAAAGTTTGATAGCGTTTGACTTTGTCCTTTTTGTAGTGCCAAAGCAAGGCATAGTGATACAATGCACCGCCGTTCTATCCCAACCGATAAAATCACAGGCTCGAATTAAAACGAGTAAGGCAAGGGTTGAGTCAAGACCGCCCGAAATACCTAAAACCGCAGTCTTTGAACCCGAGGCACTAAGCCTTCTTGCAAGGGCGAGAGATTGCATTGTAAGGATTTTTTCGTAGTTGTCAATATGTTGTGAAACAAACGGGGACGGGTCGATAAATCGTGTAAGTTCCGTTTTCGACACTTCAAGACGGAATGGGACAAAGAGTTCTTTGTCGCTTGCTGTGGGATAGTTTGCCGACCTAACTCTTTCATCACAAAGGAAAGATACATCAACCTCACTTATCGCATCACCCTCGTTTTGAGGAAATGGCTCACACTGTGCAAGAAGTGTTCCGTTTTCGCAAATAATATTGTGTGAACCGTAGATTGCATCAGTTGTGCTTTCGCACTCACCCGCACTTGATACGATGTAAGCGCACTTTAACGCTCGGCTCTTTGCCTTTGCCATATCAAGTCGCTTTTCTTCAAGGCTAACAACCTCGGGCATAGCACTTGGACAAGCGATGACCGTCGCCCCTTTTGCGCAAAGTTCGTGCGCCATAGTTGATGCGGAAAACAGGTCGTCACCAAATTCGATGCCGAGTTTAAGTTCGGAAATACCTGCATCGGCAAAAACGAGTTTTTGTGAGAAAGGATAAGAATTTTGATTTATAGAAATACACTTTTCTTCACCACTTGGGGCGAAAAAGTATCTTTTTTCATCGGTTGTAAGCGTTGTTTTAGGCACGACACCGAGGATTTTACCATCAAAAAGCATGACGGCACAGTTATAAAGGCAATTTCCAAGGCGAAGTGGCGCACCGACAACGACTGCAATATTTTTTTCATAAGTCGCATTTGCAATATCCGAAACGGCATTTTCGCACGCATCAAGAAATGGTCGTTGCAAGAACAAATCACCACAAGTTGCACTTGATACGCAAAGTTCCGGAAAAACGAGGATTTTTGCGCCACGCTCGGCACTATCCCAAATCGCTTGAATTATCTTTGCGGTATTATATTTTACATCGGCAACTCTTGACAGTGGCGTAAAGGCGCGAACTTTAATAAAACCTTGCTTCATTTTTTCTCCTGTGTCAAGATATACTTGACTTTTTTTTGAAATTAGAGTATTATATAATTAATTACACCCGTAATTATTGTGTGTGTATACTTAAATTATACATATATTGCCACATAATTGCAATACTTTTTTAAAATTGTTATCTAAAATGAGAGGTATTTTTATATGAGAATTAGCGAAAGACAACTCACACTCCTTTGCGATTTTTACGAAATTACGATGTCAAGGGGCTATTTTCATTCAGGACTTAAAGACCAAATTGCATACTTCGATGTCTTTTTCAGGCGTGTGCCTGACGGTGGCGGATACGCAATTTTCGCAGGACTTGAACAAATAATTGAATATATAGAGTCGATAAAATTCGAAAAGGACGATATTGAATATCTTCGCTCAAAGGGAATTTTTGATGAAGAATTTCTCTCATATCTTACTGATTTTAAGTTTACGGGCGATATTTGGAGCGTCGAGGAAGGAACGGTCATCTTC
>JAZNJK010000003.1:0-4403 GCA_045578005.1 Eubacteriales bacterium
GCCTCCGACTTGAACAGATTGCGGATACTCATATGATGAAGATCTTGCAATGGCATGGTATAGAGATTACGAAATGCTTATCGGTGCTGAAGATGCAACTGTAACCGAAGTGTTCACAGGCACAACCGATCCATTCGATGCTAACTCATCTAAGGATGCTATTTTTGACGGTCTTAAAATGGTATCTCCATGGGGTGCAAACAGTACTAACTATTGGAAGGCTCCTTGTGGTTATAATGATGATGAAACCGAAAAGGGCGGTAAACTTGTAATCGACTTTAACTACGAGTATTACCTCACCGCTGCTAAGTTCTATATCTATGGTAACTCCCTTGGATTTAAGATCACAATTTATAACTCTGATGATGAAGTTGTTTATGAAACAACAAAGTCTGCATATGCTGTAAACTCCGCCGCTGATGAACCTATTTCTCTCATCGCTGAGGTTATAGGACAAAAGGCAAAGAAGGTTGTAATCGAATCAACTAACCAATACGGCAAATCTCCTTGGGTTTCCGAAGTTGAACTCTTCGCTCACGAGTGCCAATATGATGAGGCAGATAAGACAAACGTCAACTTCGATGCCCCTACATGTAAGCAAACATTCGACGGCACATGCTGGATGTGTCAACAAACTCGTGTAGGTGTTACAAGATATCTCCACACATATACACAACTTAACGGTGTTGACCAAGTAACAGTAGATGCTGAGCCATCATGCTTCGAGGCTGGTTCAGGTCGTAAGGCTTGCACAGTTTGCGAAAAAGAAGCAACAGTTGTAATTCCTGCAACAGGACTTCACAACTTCGATGACGGTAAGCAAGAAATCATCACTCCTAATAACTGTGGCGTAGCAGGTGAAGCATATAAGGCATGCGCAACCGTAGGCTGTCCTGCAAAGAGTGAGTCATATGTTCTTCCTGCAACAGGCAACCATGGTTCAAACTTCATGTGGAAAGATCTTGAAGGATTCTCCGCTGACTATACACACGAAGGCAAGCAAGGCTACATTTGTAAGGTTTGCTCATATCGTGATGAATCAAAGGGTGAAAAGACCTCTCCAACAAAGACAATTGACGGACTTGTTACAACAAAGATTGCTTGGTGGACAATCAGATATAATGATTTCGTATCTCCAAGAGCAACCTTTAAGATTGATAAATCAAAGGTTACACCTCTCGGTGACGACTTCACTGTAAAAATCTTCGGTGTAGTTAAGAAGGGCGACCAAGTTAAGGAAGTTCAAGTTTACGGCGAAGGCGCAACAGGTAACACTCTTAAAGACGGAACATTTAGCCTTGTTGTTAAGGGTGCATCTGTAACTGATGAATTCGAGTTTAGCACAAGAATTGAAATCACTTGCGTAGACGATAACACTAAATCTTCCTACACAATTGACGCAAGAAATATCATAGCAGGCGATAGCACTGTTTCCGCATACGATGTAGCAAACTACTACCTCTCTAACGAATCCAAGGCTAACGCACTTAACGAAAATGTTAAGAAACTCTATGAAAAGATCTTGGCAACAAAGAAGAAATAATTCTTGAAATAAAAATCACTCCCAATCGGGAGTGATTTTTTGTATAAATCTATATAATAGAAAGAAAAAGCGTCGCATTAAGCGACGCTTAAATTATTTATTTTGAAATTTAGAAGCCTGTGCTTGTGCTTCTTTGTCGCAACGCTCATTATAGGAATGACCTGCGTGACCTTTTACCCAAAGATATTTCATTTGATGCTTTTCAACTTCACAAAGGACCTTTTCCCACAAATCGGGATTTAGTGCGTGTTCGTTTCTTCCTTTTTTCCAACCATTCGCTCTCCACTTTACCGCCCAACCGTTTTCAAGCGAATCAAGAGCGTATTTCGAGTCGGAAGTAAGCACAACCTCACAAGGTTCTTTAAGTGCTTTAAGTCCCTCTAAAATGGCTGTGAGTTCCATTCGGTTGTTAGTCGTTTCACTCTCACCGCCTGAAATCATTTTTTCGTAATCTCCGTAAACGAGAATAGCGCACCAACCCCCAGGACCGGGATTGGAAAGGCAAGAGCCGTCAGTATATAAGTAAACAGTTTTCATTTTACTCTCCATAATAATCACAAAATATCAAATAAAACCGCGTGCGCGATAAGATAATGTAATTTTATCATATATAATATAATAAATCAATATTTATTAAAAAAATAAATTTTTTTATAAAAATTATTGACAAACAAAAAAATCTATGATACAATACCACCGAACAGGTGCAAAAGCATCTGCTCCTGCCGATAAAAATCTTTAATTATCGGTCTTATGTCCATAGGAGGTGTAAAAAGATGGAAAAAGTTATCAATTCTTACGAAACCTTGTTCGTTGTTGACAACTCTCTCGGAGAAGAGGCAGTTAAGGCAATCGTTGACAAGTTTACGGCTCTTATTGCAAGCAACGGAACCATCGAGTCTGTTGAAGAGTGGGGCAAGCGCAAACTCGCATACCCAATCAACTACAAGACTGAAGGTTACTATGTTCTTGTAAATTTCAAGAGCGAGAGTGCATTCCCACTCGAACTTGAGCGTGTTTTCGGTATTAACGAAAGCATTCTTCGTTCAATCGTAATTCGTCATGTTGAAGACAAGAAAACAAAAAAAGCATAAGTGAAGAGGAGGGTCTAAAATGGCAAATTTTAACTTGAACAAAGTAATTTTGGGCGGTCGTATTACCGCAGATCTTGAACTCAAGCAGACCCAGTCCGGCATCGCAACAATTCAGTTTACAATCGCAGTAAACCGTCGTTTCCAAGGAAAGCAAGCAGAGGATAACCAAACTGCTGATTTCATCACAATCCGTGCGTGGAGACAAACTGCTGAATTTGTTAGCAGATTTTTCAAAAAGGGAAGTTCAATCTGTGTTGTAGGTTCAATCCAAACAAGAAACTGGACAGACCAACAGGGAGTAAAGCATTACTCAACTGAGGTTGTTGCTGACGAAGCATATTTTGTTGACGCTAAGGGCGAAAACGGTGGCTTCGGTGACGCACCGGCATTCCAAACACCACAAGCACCTAAATTTGAAGAAGTTTCAGGTGACGACGACTTGCCATTCTAATTGGCAACACGAATAATATAGGAGGAAATCAAGATGGATAACAATACCGTTGAAAAGGTAGAAAACGGTCAGCGTCCTGCTCGTCAAATGATGAGAAGAAAGAAGAAAGTTTGTATGTTCTGCGCTGACAAGATTGGTCACATTGATTATAAAGATACAACTCGTTTAAGAAAGTATGTTACTGAGCGTGCTAAGATTCTTCCAAGAAGAATTACAGGCACATGCGCTCATCACCAAAACGAGCTTACAAAGGCAATCAAGCGTGCTCGCTTTATGGCACTTATGCCTTACATCGATGACTAATTGATGAAAATAAAATCCGTTCCGAAAGGAACGGATTTTTTATATATTTGCGATTTTTATAGCGACAGTTGAAATGAAAACGATTTCAATAAAAACAAATAAAATATCTTAAAAAACACCTCGAAAATACCTTGTAAAATCTTTTAAATCATTTAAAATCACAACTTAAAACTGATGAAAAAGCCTAAAAAACCTTTTAATAACTGATAAAAATACAAAATAGTAATTTTTATAAGAGTTTTATAAGAATTTTTGAAACATAGAATTCAACAATTTTTTATTTTAAAAATTCAAAAAATCAAAAAAGCAAAAAATACGGAAGAGAACTTCCTAATAAAATAAATAAAATCTCACTCGCTCGTGCGTATAATATATATGCGTCCGCGTTCGTGCGTGCGATTTTAATTTAATGAAGGAAAATGAAAAATCCCCAAATCAACATTCCAAAACAACATTCTAAAAACAATGTTCCTCAAATAGCGTTTTGAAAAAGCGTTCTAAAAACAACGCTCCAAAAAAACACCATTCGTTCAAGTTCGCTACTTGCTTTTATCTCTTTTGTCCGAATTAGTCAAACTTGCTCACACATCGTTTAGAAAATCAAATATGTTTTGGCTTAAAACGGAGAAGAGCAAAATAAAAGAGTCCTGCGGGTTAAACAGGACTCGATATTTTTTTGTTTGACTTACGCCATCTTGTTGAACATAAGAGTGAAAGCGCTCTTCTTGTGAGCAGCGTTATTCTTGTGAAGAAGACCGTGAGCAACTGCTTGGTCAACCTTCTTAACAGCAGCTACATAAGCAACTTTTGCAGCCTCCTTGTCACCACTTTCAACAGCAACCTTGAACTTTTTAATAGTTGTGTTGAGTTGAGATTTGAGCATCTTGTTGCGAAGTGTCTTAGTAGCAATAACTTTAACACGCTTCTTAGCAGATTTGATGTTAGGCATGAATGTATCCTCCTTTTTTAATCTAATCTAACAGATGCACTATCCGTTGCCTGAGAGGGTGCT
>JAZNJK010000004.1:0-6643 GCA_045578005.1 Eubacteriales bacterium
GGATATACGGCTGAAATCACACTCGGAATTGTGACGGATACACAGGATACAAGCGGTAAAATTCTCGCAAAATGCGACACTCTACCCACAAAAGAGGAGTTTTTTAAGGCTTGCGAGCATTTTGTCGGGGACATAAAACAAGTTCCGCCTATGTTCAGTGCGCTTAAAGTTGACGGACAAAAGTTAGTTGACCTTGCAAGGCGCGGTATTGAGGTTGAGAGGCAGTCACGCGATATCCATATTACCTCAATTGTGCCGAGCGTTATTGATGAGGCAAAGGGCATTTACAAAATTGATGTTGATTGCTCAAAGGGAACTTACATTCGCACACTTTGTGACGATATCGGAAAATATCTCGGTTGCGGTGCGTCAATGAGTGCGCTCAGAAGAACGAAAAGTGGCAATTTTACACTAAATGGCGCACACTCCATCGAGGATATCGAAAAAATGACACTCGACGAGCGCATTTCTTTGATTATGCCTGTTGAGAAACTTTTTTGCGACCTTGAATGCGTTACTCTTAACGAATTTTTCACTCGACTTTGCCGTAGCGGTTGCGAAATCTATCAAAAGAAGATAGGAACATCGTTTGATGTTGGAAAGCGAGTTCGAATTTGCGACAAGGACGGATTTTTTGCTCTTGGTGAAGTGAGAGAATTCGATGAAGGAACGGCGATTAAGGCAATAAAATTGTTTGTTTTATAAAATAACATAAAGAAAAACCGCACACAGGGTGCGGTTTTTTGATGCTTTTTAGGTGTTTAATTTTTATTCGGCTTTAAGGGTATATGATGCTCCATCTACAATTTCGGTCATATCTACGCCTGTCATTGCGTATTCACCGTCAATGTAGAACGCCCAGTATTTTCCGTCTACTTCGTATTTATGATACTCCGAGTCAACGGTGGTGATATAGAGTCCGTATTGTCCGTTTTCGCCCTCTACAATTCCCTCGCTTATAAGAGCGTCGCCAAGGTGTTTTTCGCTTGATGTTAAGTTAAAGGTCTTCTCTGTGCCGTCCAAGTGAACTACTGTTAGGGTAAACGATTTTTCCGTTTCGCCCTCGTTTCCGCCACAGGACAGGAGTGTGAGTGATGCAAGAAGCATCAAAAGGACAAGTGTGAGTGATAAAATTCTTTTCATTTTCATTCTTCCTTATTATCTTATTTGAGATAAACAAATCGAAGAATGAAAGCATCAAACATTCCTCGGTCTTTTCGCCCCCGTTGCCCAAGGCTATTTTACCATTTGGCATTGCCAAACGCACGCATTAGGTGTTCCGACTGTGACGGTAATGGCTGTTGTGACGGATTTGCACCGCACTTTCCCCTTTGCACGCTCGATTTATTTTAGCATATTTTTATTTCAGTGTCAAGTAAAAAAGTAGAGCCGAGGCTCTACCTTTTTAGTTTATTTTTTGAGTATTGCTTGAAGTTCGGCAAGGAAGGTTTCAACATCCTTGAATTCACGGTAAACCGATGCGAAGCGGACATAGGCAACTGCGTCTATTGCCTTTAACTTTTCCATTACCATTTCGCCAAGTTGATACGAGGTGATTTCAAGTTTGAGCGAGTTTTGAAGTTCCTGTTCTATTTCATCGGCAATTTTTGCTGAGTCAACAGGGCGTTTTTGACACGCCTTCAAAAGTCCTACAAGTAGTTTATTTTTATCAAAGTATTCACGGCTACCGTCCTTTTTGATTACGATAGGTTGAATGTTTTCGATTACCTCATAGGTGGTAAAACGAGCCTGACATTTTAGACACTCTCTGCGCCTTCTAATGCTTGAATTATCGTCTATTGGACGCGAGTCGATAACCTTGCTTTCTTCAAAGCCACAATGCGGACATTTCATTCTGTTTCTCCTTTGCTTAATTTCCTTAGCAATTACAAATTCGCCCTCTCGGGCGAATTTGCTTTTTTAAAATTATTCCTCTATATTATGCGTTAGCCTTTTTGCTTGTAATGTGTTTAATTACAAAGAGTGTTCCAACAAGGAGTGCTATTGCAACAGGGATTGAGAGATATGCTGCCCAGTCGGCAATCTTTGTAAGAACGCCTGCGAGAATGAACGAAACGAACGATACACCCGCCACTGTAATAGCATATGGAAGTTGAGTTTGAACATGCTCAACATGGTTGCACTGTGCTCCTGCTGATGCCATAATTGTTGTATCGGAAATTGGTGAGCAGTGGTCTCCGCAAACTGCACCTGCAAGGCATGCGGACATACCGATAACGCCAAGAGTTGTGCCTGCTGGGAATACTGCAAGAACGATTGGAATAAGAATTCCGAATGTTCCCCATGATGTTCCTGTTGAGAATGCGATAAGACATGCTACAACAAAGATGATTGCAGGAAGGAATATTGTGAGGTTTTCTGCGCTTGAAAGAAGGTTATCTACAAACACATCAGAACCGAGAAGTCCTGTCATATTTTTAAGTGCGGTTGCGAATGTAAGGATAAGGATTGCAGGAACCATTGCGACAAAGCCCTTAGGAATTGAAGCCATTGATTCCTTGAATGTGATAGCCTTACGAGCCATTAAGTAGATTATTGTAAATACGAGAGCGATGATTGAACCCCAAGGCAATCCAACGGTTGCATCGGTATTACCGAATGAGCCGATGAAGTCGTGGTAGTAATCGCTTTCAGCATCGAAAAATCCGCCAACATATACAAGAGCGATAACGCAAGCAACGATAAGAACTACGATTGGAAGAATGAGGTCGAGAACGCGTCCGTCAGAACGAACATCGCTGTTATCTTCAACCTTTTCATCATTAGCGCCAAGGTCTCCGCCGTTTGCTTTGATTTCAACACCTGCCATCTTACCATAGTCAAAGCCCATTACGCCAATCATAACTACGAAGATAAGGGTGAGAATTGAGTAGAAGTTGAATGGAATTGCTCGAACGAACATTGCAAGTCCGCTTGTGCCTTTGGGAGCATACTCCGAAACTGCTGCTGCCCAAGATGAGATAGGAGCAATCATACATACAGGCGCTGCTGTTGCGTCGATTACGAACGCAAGTTTTGCTCTTGAAATCTTGTGGCTATCGGTAACAGGTTTCATAACTGAACCAACAGTCAAACAGTTGAAATAGTCGTCGATGAAGATAAGCACGCCAAGAACGAAGGTAGCAAGGATTGCGCCAACCTTTGTCTTAACATTCTTTTGAGCCCAACGGCCGAATGCTTGTGAACCGCCCGCTTTGTTTACGAGAACTACCATTGCGCCAAGAATTACAAGGAATATGAAAATTCCCGCAGTTCCTGATACTGCACTGATAAGACCCTCGTTTGTAATAGCGTCGATTGTCTTTGGAATGTTATAGTTTGCGCTGAGAAGTCCGCCTATAACAATACCGATGAATAGTGAGGAATAAACCTCTTTTGTGATGAGTGCAAGAACGATAGCGATAATTGGTGCTGCAAGTGACATAAATGTTCCGTAGTAGGTATCAAGTTTTCCGTCACCGCCACAAACTTGGCAGTCGAAACCTAAAACTTCACCTTCACCGGCGCAAAGGGCACACTCTGCACGAACGACGATGCTACAAACAACGAACGCAACGAGCAAAACTGCAAGGATTGACACCATTATGATATTCTTCTTGCTTTTGAAGAAATCCTTAAACATAGTTTTCTTTCCTTTCTTTTTATTTTTTATTTTTATTTAATTTTTTATTTTTTCAGGCTACGACACAACTAAGAGTCCATAGCGAAGCGCTTTTGACGAGAAAAGAACAAAGAAAGACAAGGCGGAGTGAGGGCGCATACCGTTTATGGTCTGTAACCGAACGAGAACGCAGTATTTCAAAGTTGTTTTCCGTCAAAAATAGGACTCGTGTTGGGGAGAAGCCTTTTATTCTTCGTCGGGGTTAATGATTGCAATACCGAGTTCTTTAAGGTCGGCAGGGTTTGCAAACGATGGGCATTTTGACATAAGTTCAGAAGCGTTTTGAACCTTCGGGAAGGCGATAACTTCACGAATGTCTTCAAGTCCCAAAAGAAGTGTTACAAGACGGTCAAGACCGTATGCAAGTCCGCCGTGAGGTGGAACGCCATACTTGAACGCATCGAGCAAGAATCCAAACTTCTCTTGCGCTTCTTCTTTACCGATACCGAGGATTGAGAACATATGTTCTTGCATTTCGGTAGTGTGAATACGGATTGAACCGCCACCGAGTTCAGTGCCGTTAAGAACAATGTCGTATGCTCTTGCACGAACTTTGCCAGGGTCAGTATCAATTAGGTGATAGTCTTCGTCCATTGGGGCTGTGAATGGGTGGTGCTTTGCGTAATAGCGTCCATCTTCCTCATCAAACTCAAAAAGTGGGAATTCGGTAACCCAAAGGAACTTAAATTCATCGGGTTTTGCAAGACCGAGGCGCTTAGCACACTCACATCTTAACGCACCGAGAACATCGAATACGATAGCATTTTTATCAGCCATTACGAGAAGAAGGTCACCGTTTTCAAGTTCCATAATTTCGGCAATTTTGTTATTCTCTTCTTCTGTTAGGAATTTAGCATAAGATGATGAAACTTCACCATTTTCGGACTTTTTGAGCCAAGCAAGTCCCTTTGCCTTGAATTGTTTTGCAACCTCGCCAAGAGAGTCAATTTCTTTACGGGAGAATTTCGCTCCGCCCTTAACATTGATAGCACGGACACTACCGCCATTTTGGATTGCGCCTGCGAACACCTTAAATTCGGTATTCTTAACTGCCTCGGAAATATTTTTGAGTTCAAAACCGAATCTCATATCGGGTTTATCCGAGCCAAAGCGCTCCATAGCCTCTGCCCAAGTGATACGCTCAAACGGAGTTTCAAGAGGTTTGTGCATAAAGTTATCAAAGATATATTTGATAAATCCTTCGTTGATTGCGATAATTTCATCTTCATCGGTGAAGGAAATTTCCATATCTATTTGTGTGAATTCGGGCTGACGGTCAGCACGAAGGTCCTCATCACGGAAGCAACGAGCAATTTGAATGTAACGGTCAAATCCCGAATACATAAGAAGTTGCTTATAAAGTTGAGGGGACTGTGGGAGAGCATAGAATTTACCGGGGTGAACACGGCTTGGAACGAGGTAGTCACGCGCGCCCTCTGGTGTTGGTCTTATGAGGTTAGGTGTTTCGATGTCGATAAATCCGTTTTCGTTAAAATAGTTTCTTGCAAGGTTGCTGATTTTTGACCTTGCGATGATGTTTCTTTGCATATCGGGACGGCGAAGGTCGAGATAGCGGTGTTTTAGACGAAGGTCTGATTTTACATCGCTGTTTTCAACAATTTCAAATGGTGGGGTTTGAGCCTTACCGAGAACTTTGAATTCATCAACATAGATTTCGATGTCGCCTGTTGGAATGTTTTTATTAACTGTCGCTCTTTCACGAACAACACCCTTGGCGCAAAGCACGAATTCCGCACGAACGCCAAATGCCTTGTCGAAAATTTCTCTATCGGTTGTTTCGTCGAATGCAAGTTGGATAATTCCGCTTCTGTCACGAAGGTCGATAAAGATTAATGAGCCGAGGTCTCTTTGTTTTTGTGCCCAACCGAGAACGCAAACTCTTTGACCGATATTTTCCTTTGTAAGAGTAGCACAGTAATGTGTGCGCTTGTCATTTTTTTCAAAAATTTCCATTTTTCTTTTCCTTTTATCAATCGCGATTTAACTCGCTAAAAATATTATCAATTTCGATTTCTCTTTGCTCACTCTTTTCCATATTTTTGAGTTGAGCCTTTCCGCTTTCAAGTTCACTATCACCGATAATGAGAGTGTATTTCGCACCAAGTTTATCGGCATATTTCATTTGCGCTTTAAGACTTCTTTGACAAATATCGCACTCGGCATAAAGTCCTTTATCTCTTAGCGATGAAACTATTGAGAGTGCCTTTGCAACCGCACCCGAACCAAGAGGAGCAACATAGAGGATTGGGCGAGGGGTTTCATCGTCAATCACTCCGCTTTCTTTCATTGCAAGAATGATACGGGTAAGTCCCATTCCAAATCCGATACCGGGGAGTGAAGGACCGTCGATTTGCTCCATAAGTCCGTCATAGCGTCCGCCACCGCAAACCGTGCTTTGAGCGCCGATGCCGTCACAAATAAATTCAAATACTGTTTTTGTATAGTAGTCAAGACCGCGGACGATACGGGTATTAACCTCGTATTCAATACCCATTGCTTCAAGATATTTTTTAAGACTCTCAAAGTGGTCGTGGCAATCGTCACAAAGATAATCAATTGTAGACGGTGCGCCCGATGCGATTTTCGAACAAATTGGACTTTTACAGTCGAGAATGCGAAGGGGGTTTGTTTTAAGTCTTTCACGGCAGGTGTCACAAAGTTCACCTTCATTTGCGGTGAAGTATTCAACGAGTGCCTGTCTATATGTTGGACGACAACACGGGCAACCGATTGAGTTGATGTTGAGTTTAACGCCCTTAATTCCAAGTTCTTTTATAAGAGTGTGTGCAAGAGCGATAACCGTTGCGTCGGCACTTGGGTCTTTTGTGCCGAACATTTCAGTTCCGAACTGGAAGAACTCACGACTCCTTCCCGCTTGCGGTTTTTCATAACGGAAGCAGTTGATGATATAGTAATATTTGAGTGGCATAGGGTCAGATG
>JAZNJK010000005.1:0-8174 GCA_045578005.1 Eubacteriales bacterium
GAAGACCATAATCATCATAGCGCCAATGCACGCAAGACGGTATAGCCAAACACCCTTTTTCGTGTTGAATTTTTCCTTGCTCATAAATAGCATAGGGAAGACAAGCACGAGGTAAATCGTTTTAGGTCCAGAGCCGATTATTATAGAGCCGAGCATCAAAACGCCGTCTTTAAATGTAAACTTCTTCTCGGGGCGTTGAAGTTCGGATATAAAATAGCAAAATGAGTAGCAAACGAATGCGGTGATAAAGTAGTCGTATGAGAATACCGAGGCAATAAACAATGCGCTTGGCATTAAGCAAATTGATGACATAATAAGTGCGCCATGCTTTAACTTTTTAAGCCCAAGATAAATTACAAACGCATAGGTTAAAACATTCGCCATTCTTGCAATTATGAACATAGCAAGGTAGTTAAGCCCTGTTATATCAGCCCCGAACATTCCAATAGCACCTGGAATGTGACCGATAAGTTTATAACAATCGGGAGTGGCACGCAAAACCCTATCATACTCAACTTGGTCGTTTTTGATTAGGTTGAATATGAAATTATCCATTCCGTTAAGGTATCTGTCCGTATTAAGCACGAAGTTTCTTTCGCACTGATATACATCGGAGTACGTTTCCGCGTTGCCGAAAAGGAAAGCCTTCATATCAAGACATCTTGCGTAGTGATATTCCTCGTCCCAACCGTTTGACACCTCAATAGGCAAAGTAGATGCAAGCATAAAACCGCAAATTATGGTAATAACAAGGAACATAACGGGCGCATTTATTCTTGATGAAAGCACCATATCCGCAATAAACAAAGCCACAGTTATTATAGATATAATAAAAATGTAACTAATCAAAGATGTTGACATTGTCGCGGTCATAAGCATGACAGCATATGACACACAAAGAGTTATAACGGACAAAATAAACAAAATTCTAACGACAAATTTCGCAATAGTGCGTTTAGAAATAAGGGATACGGTGTCCCTATAAATTGATTTACCGATAGAGTAGAGCCATCTGTAAAAGCCAAACCATATCTCAACACCGCCAAGAATTGCCAAAATCACAACGAGTGCGACAATAACACCTACATTTGCGCTTTTTGTCGTCCCTATAAGTGATGATGTGCCGATTTCGATTGAGTCAAGTGTAAATACGGAGTTTACATCAAGTCTAACAAGGGAGTAGGTCGTTACTTTCGGCAACACGAGTTCAACACTCATTCCGTCGGGCGAAACTCTTGATTTCACCGAGCAAGGCTCACTTAATTCTTCACCTTTATAGGAATAGTATGCTTGAACAACATTCGAGTTGGCAATAGGCTCTTTGAAGTGGAGTGTTACCGAGTTGAATTCGGTATCTCCACCGAGTCTAAAATAAAGTTGTGGGTCGTTGTTAAGCGGTCTATATGTGACATTACCGTCACCGTCAACCGTAGTGTCGTATGCAAAAAAACCAATCGAGGGGATTTCTTCATCAAAAGTCTTCAACTTGCTTTTCTCATAATCAATGCCAATGGAAATTAGCGAAATTACAAGAAGTAAAAGAACGAGTGAAATAAAAACATAAAACACTCTTACATGCTTTTTGAGAAATTCCCAAGTTCGATTTAGCACCGAGAGGGAAACGGATTTTATTTTTGCCTTGTCAATCATTTTATTCCAAAATCCTCTCTTTCAAGTGTTAAATTGGGGTTATAATACGGGTCACCCGCATCACGAGTTTCTCTCCATTTAGATAGGAAGTTGTTAATCTCGGAGTTAAATCTTGCAACCTTTTCGGGAGTTGTTTCAAGACCGCGAGACTTTGACTCATAGTGATAAGCCTCTGCAAAAGGAGTCCAAACAATGAGGTATCCTGCCTTTCTTATTTTAAGGCAAAGGTCAACATCGTTGAATGCAACGGCATATCCCTCGTCAAGTCCCTCAACTTCTCTAAACACATCGGAGCGAATCATAACACACGCTGCCGTAACAGCACTTAGGTTTTGCGCAAGTGCCAAACGGGACGCGTATCCATAATCGCCACGCTTAAAATACTTATGAGAGTGTCCTGCAACCGCCATTTCAGGGTCGCCACCGATACCGATAATAACACCTGCGTGTTGAATTGTATCATCGGGATAGTAGAGCATAGCACCAACTGCACCAACATCGTTTCTTTGAGAGAACATAAGCATTTCTTCAATCCACGATGGAGTGAGAATTTCAATATCATTATTAAGAAGGATAATATGCTCACCTTTCGCAACTTCGAAACCGTAGTTGTTAATCTTTGAGTAGTTAAACCCTTTTCCTTCCCAATAAACAACCGTAACCTTGTCACTCTTTGCTGTTATCATATCGTAATACTTAAAGGTGTCAGGGTCGGTTGAGTTGTTTTCAACTACGATAATTTCGTAGTTTTTATAAGTCGATTTTTCAAGTATCGAGGTAATGCACTTGTCAAGGTCGGAAATATAGTCCTTGTTTGCGATAATGATAGAAACAAGTGGCTCACCGATAATATCGTAGTTAATCTTATATACTGACGGAATGCGTGAGTCTTCACTCTTGCCCGAAAGACCTACACGCACAAGGTGTTCATCAAGTGCTTTCTTTGCCGCTACAAGAGTATACGGTTTTGCCGAAATATCCGATGCAACCGATGCCTTGTGACATCTCCAATAGTAGAGAATTTTTGGAATGTGGACAATAGTTTT
Organism: Eubacteriales bacterium; assembly: GCA_045578005.1. GTDB lineage: Bacteria > Bacillota > Clostridia > Oscillospirales > CAG-272 > RGIG2000. The sequence continues at coordinate 2,697 of JAZNJK010000005.1, forward strand.
CGCCTTTTCGGTAAGACGCAAAATCATATCGTAGTCCTGACTTCCGTCAAATTCGGAACGGAAACCGCCAACGGTTTCGTAAAGTTCTCTTGAAAATGTTGTAAGGTGGCAAATGTAGTTGTAACTTCTTAATGTGTCGGGGGAGAAATCGGGCTTGAAGTGTGGGTGATATGCGTCAGCAGGTGTCTTTTGGAAGGTATTTTCATCGGTGTAGATGAAGTCCGCACCCTTGTCGCAAATCGCTTCCATAACGCAGTAAAGTGCCGATTCGTGAAGCAAGTCATCGTGGTCGAAAAGAGTAATATAATCGCCTGTGCTAATATCAAGACAAGCGTTTGTATTGCCCGAAATACCAAGATTTTTTTCAAGTTTAGTGTATTTGATACGGGAGTCGTGCTTTGCATACTTTTTAACGATGTGACCGACATAGTCGTGCTTGTCGTCACTTCCGTCAGCGAGGCAAAGTTCCCAATTTTGATAGGTTTGCTTAATTACCGACTCAATCATCTCTTTGAGATAGATTTCGGGGGTATTAAATAGCGGAACGATAACGCTGAATTTGATATCTTTATCAAACTTGTGTTCTCTTTGAGCCTTAATTTGCGCCTCGGTAAATAGTGGAGCAAGAGCCTTTTTGTTGTCCTTTTTCCTAAATACTTTGCGCCAAGCACTTCTAAATCCTTGCTCGCGCCATACCTTAAAGAATTTTTTAACTTTAAGGAACGGCCCGTGCTTGAACGGATATTTTATAAGGTCGAAAAGAAGACGGAACGGTTTTGTAATCTTCCACCAACCCGCATTTGCTATTGTGTTATATTTGAGTGTGATGTCCGCAAGTTGACGCTTCAAATCCTCTCTTTGCGAAATAGCGACAAAGTAGTGCGTCTTATAGTGGTCAAGTTCTCCCTTAACCTCGCCAAGATAGTTATCAAGCCTTGAAATTTCGGTATTCGCTCTTTCAAGTTCCTTATGGACAAGTGCGTTTTCTGCTTTTAGTGTTTCAATCACATCTTCAAGGTTTTTGATGTGGTTGTCTTTTGCTACTACAATCTCTTTTAGCGCATCAATATTTTTGTTTGCCAAGTCAAGACTTGATGAAATCTCGTTGATTTTAGCGAGAAGTAGCGCATTTTCGCTCTTTACCGTATTATAATGCTCCAAAAGTGAGCAAGGAAGGTCAAGCGGTGCTTTTCCCGCAAAAACGGAAGAAATAAAACCGTGGGCAGTTACCTTTTTAGCACCCGATGGAATATCCACATATATTTGTGGGTCAGGCTTTAAGAAGTAAATATCTTTTCCGATTATGTCAACATTACCAAATGACGAGGGCGAAACTTCCGCTCCGTCAATGGCAACTGTAAAATTCTTAATTAAATACCCTTCATCTTCGCAAAGGTCAATTCTAACGGATTTTACACCGTCAGAAAGGTCAATATCAAACTCAAAATCGCCAAGCGAAAAAGGAACAGTTGTTTTCTTGTCCTCGCTAATGCCGTCACCTGTGTCAAGATAAACCTTGGCAAAACGACGGGCAAAATCAAGTTTCCATAAAGTTTCAATATCATTATCTTTTGCAAAATCACTCTTTATTGCGCAAACAACGAATTGATATACGCTTGAATATTCATTTGCCGAGCAAGTGCGGAAAAGCGATGATGAGGTGTCATCGGTTGCTTGCTCACTCTTGCCCGCAGGACACACTGTGCCTGTGATAAGAGTTGGGAATATGTTTGCATCGGCGCAAAAATCGACAAGATTTTCTTTTGCGAAGAAATGAATGTGTGTGTCATCAAGCAGACCGATGTTTGTGTAGTCAAAACGGTTGTTAAGGAGTTTTAAAATGATATCGGCATGTGCAATATTAGGAACGGAGAAAAGAATTTTTCCGTCTTCTTTCAAAAGCGAAAGAGCGCGTCTTATGGCGCGTGCAGGATCTTTTAAATGTTCCAAAACATCGGCAAAAATGAGTGTGTCAAATTCCACATCAAAGGACTTTTCCCACTCAAAATTTTCAATATCGCAACAAACATAACCGTCAAGGTGTGCCTTTGCCACATCAAGTGCCGATTCGCTTATTTCAACTGCGTAGGTAGAGCAGTCGAGTTCATTTTTAAGGTGAGATGAAAGTTCACCCTTAGCGCAACCAAACTCCAAAACTTTTTCCCCTCTTGAAACGAATGAGGAAATAATTCCGTGAGATGACGCGTCACCTGATGAAAAAACGATTTCTTTGCTATACTTAAACATAATTACCCCTTTATTTAACCGAAAAGTCACGGTTATCCTTGCATATTTTTGTATTCACCACAAACTGTCGCAGTGTCGCCAATCATTTTTGTCTTGCCGTGGTCGAGCCATAAAATGCGTGAGCAAAGTCGTTCAATTTGCTCAATGGAGTGTGAAACGATAAGGACCGTTGTGCCACCTGACATCATTTCGGCAATACGCCTTTCACACTTTTGTTGAAAAAGAAAATCTCCAACCGCCAAAATTTCATCAACGATAAGAATATCGGGTTTTACAAGTGTCGCAATGGCAAATCCAAGACGGGCAACCATACCCGACGAGAAATTCTTAATTGCAACATTTTCGTAGTCACGCAGTTCGGCAAAGTCGAGGATTTCATCGTATTTCTCACGAATAAAAGACCTCTCAAAGCCAAGCACACTTCCGTTTAGAAAGATGTTTTCGCGTGTAGTAAGTTCGGGGTCGAATCCCGCACCAAGTTCGATAAGAGGGGAAATTGTTCCATTTGTTATAACCTCTCCCTCGCTTGGAGTAAGAATGCCTGAAATTATTTTGAGCAGTGTGCTTTTGCCACTACCGTTAAGACCGATAATGCCGACAACCTCGCCCTTTTCAATATCTATGGAAACATTGTCAAGTGCGCAAAATTTGTCGTAACTAAGTCTTCTTTTGAGTTTTCTTATAATGTATTCTTTTACATTGTCAACCTTTTCCTTCGGCATAGAGAAGTTCATGGTGACGCCTCGAACACTAATCATAGGATTATTCACGGTATTTTTCTCCCTAAATGTGAAGCACGAATTTGTCTTGATTTTTGCGGAATATGGTAATACCGATAGCAAGGAAGCAAAGTGCATATCCTATGCAAATGAGGTTGTCCGCAAGTGACGGAAGTGTTCCGTAAATCATAACATTTCTAAAATAGTTTACATAGTGGTAGAGTGGGTTTAGACGGATTAGACTTTGTAGCCAAGAGGGAACAAGGTCAAGCGGATATATGATAGGTGTAGCATACATCCATACTGTCATAAATACACTCCAAAGATGTCCTACATCGCGGAAGAATACATTAAGTGTTGACACGACAAGGTTAAGACCGAGTGCGAACACAAAAACATAAATCATCGGCACGAAAAATAGAAGCATAGTTGCGTGAAGTTCAACCTGTCCTGTAATCAAAAAGACAACAAACACAATAACGAAAGCGGTTAGTGAGAAAAGCATATTTACAAGTGAGAAAATAGTCTTTTCAAGTGGGAAAACATACTTTGGAATGTATACCTTTTTAATGAGTCCACCCGCATTGATAACCGAAAAGAGCGAGAAGTTTGAAGACTCGGAAACGAAGTTGAATATAATGTAACCGGTAAGGTAGAATAGCGCAAAACCGCCCTCAACCTCAACACGGATAATTTGCGAAAATACCGCAGTTAAAACAAGCATCATAAGAAGTGGATTTAACACACTCCACAAAACGCCAAGCACACTGCGACGGTATTTAGTTTTAATATCACGGGAAACAAGGTCGTAGAGAAGATACTTGTATCGTTTCATAGAAACAACATCTTTCTTAAATGCTACCTTGTCAAAAACCGCATTCAAAATAGCCCAAGCAACCGAAAGCGGAACAAAGAATAAAAGCAAGAAAAGAAGCACATGGACATTCAACTTTGTAGGATTTACGCTTATCACAGTGTCGGAGTCTGCTCCCGCAACACAAATAGCATATACCTCGGAGTCGAAGTTATAGTAAATATCATCGTTCTTTTGCGTGATGGCAGAACATTCAATTCGTTCTCCACCCTTTGCTATACCATAAACGCTTGACGCATTGCCTGAAATTAGGACATTATTGACATATCCGTCAAAGATGAGCGCACCTGCCTCAACCTCGCCACTAAATGAGGTGTATTTGTTAAAGCGATTTTCGATATTGTCGCTACTAAATTGCACAACACCAAAGAAAAACGCAAGTAAAAGACACGCTATGGCAACTGCGCTTAAAATAATTTTCTTTTTCAAAGTCTAAACCTCTATTTCACAAAAGTGAGATTTTAATTAAAACGAGAAACCAAGGTCCTTAAAGCAAGGATTTTTCTTGTCCTTCTCGGAAAGAAGCACTTCGCCATCAATGCCCCAGTCAATTCCAATATCGGGGTCGTTCCATAAAAGTCCGCCCTCGCTTGATGGGTCATAAAGTCTTGTGCATTTGTAAACGAAAGTAGCAACCTCGCTCTGGACATAAAATCCGTGAGCAAAGCCTTCGGGAACATAAAATTGACGCTTGTTTTCAGCCGAGAGGGTAACGCCAAACCATTTTCCGTAAGTTTCGCTGTCTTTTCTCAGGTCAACCGCAACATCGAAAACTTCACCCTCGATAACACGGACAAGTTTGCCCTGCGGATTTGCCTTTTGAAAATGTAAACCGCGAAGAACCCCCTTCTTTGAGCGTGACTCGTTGTCTTGAATAAAGGTGGCACTTGTGCCGTCAAGATGTTTTACATATGGCGCAAATTCATCGTTGTAGGTTTCCATAAAGTAACCCCTTGCATCGCCATAAACCGTCGGCTCAACGATGTATAAATCCTTAATTCCGGTTTCTATAAAGTTAAATTTTCCCATTTTATCCCTCGTGAGTGTTTTTTCTACCTTTTCTTTAACACAAAGAAAAGGTAGCCAAAAGAAAGTGAACTGTGAAAAGTCAAAAAACGCAACGAAGTTGCACACTACCATTCCGAATTCCGCATTCCGAATTCCGCACTCGCGTCAGCGGTCTTCATACATCTTCTTATAGTAGTCCTTATATTCACCGCTGATGATGTTTTCCCACCATTCACGGTTTTCGAGATACCATTTAATTGTCTTCTTGATACCGTCGGCAAACTTTGTTTCAGGCAACCAACCAAGTTCGGAGTGAATTTTAGTTGGGTCAATTGCATAACGCATATCGTGACCTGCGCGATCCTTAACATAGGTGATAAGGTCCTCGCTCTTACCAAGTTCCTTCAAGATAATCTTAACAATATCAATATTTCTCATTTCGTTGTGTCCGCCGATATTGTAAACCTCGCCAACTCTACCGTTGTGAATAATAAGGTCGATAGCACGGCAGTGGTCCTCAACATAGAGCCAGTCACGAACTTTAATTCCCTCACCATAAACAGGAAGTGGCTTGTCGTAAAGCGCATTCGCAATCATAAGCGGAATGAGTTTTTCAGGGAAGTGGTAAGG
>JAZNJK010000006.1:0-2629 GCA_045578005.1 Eubacteriales bacterium
GCGAGCAAGTTCAACGGAGTTTAGGGGTGTTACTTATGTCAAAGAGGTTTGCGAGAACATCGGCAAGGTAATACGACTTGACGGTGGGGCTTACAACTTTGGAAGTGAAACGACAAAATCTATGTTTGAGATAACGAAGGATTTCTTAAAAAGCATTGGCAAGGAAATTCCGATTATTGATGTGCCTTCAAATCGTAACTTGTGGGTGAATTGTGACAAGGCGCGCTCGGGTGGTGTTGTGTTCAGCAGTGTTGAAGACGGTCTTATTCGTTGTGCTAAGGATTACGGAATTATAAAATAACAAATTTAAAAACTCTGCCTATCTTTTGGGCAGAGTTTCTTATTTATCTAAATATCATTCGATTTATTGACATTTTTGTGGGTTTATGATAGAATTATCGTATAATAAAGATTTGCGTGGGCGCGTGGGCGTTTTAATGTAAATTTGATTTTTGGGGGAATTATGTGGAACGGCAAGATGAAGGCGGTTACTTTCAGTTTTGACGACGGGGTAACGCAAGATATACGATTAATTGAAATCCTTAACAAATACGGTTTAAAATGCACTTTCAATTTAAACTCGGGCTTTTTAGGACTTGACGGCACACTTGATAGAAACGGAAGAACTGTGCGACACGACAAGATAAGTGCTGACCGCATAAAAGATGTTTACAAAGGTCACGAGGTAGCGGTGCATACTTGCACTCACCCGAATTTGACCGAACTTGAAAAAAGCGAAATTATCAGTCAAGTAGAAAATGATAGGACAAGGCTTTCCGAAATTTGCGGATACGAGGTTGTCAGTATGGCATATCCCTGTGGTGGAGTTAACAACGATGACAGGGTGGCAGAAATTATAAGAAAAAATACAGGTGTGCGCTTTGCAAGAGGGCTTGAATCGACTTACAAATTCGATTTACAGGACAATTTACTAAGATTTAAACCTACGGTTTATTACATTGAAGACTGTCTTGATGAAGTGGTTGACCGCTTTTTATCTCTTGAAGCAAGTGAGCCACAATTACTTTACATTTGGGGTCACTCCTACGAGATGGATGCGGAATATATAACTTGGGAAAAGATGGAAGAAGTTTGCAAGCGTCTTTCGGGCAAGAGTGATATTTTTTACGGCACTAACAAGGAAGTTTTACTTTATTGATTTTATGTTTAGGGCAATCGGGAAAATACCCTCTCGGTTGTGATTTAACGGGGGATTTATGAAGATTTTTAAGATTATATGCGCTTCTCTTTTCGGTGTTTGCTTATTTTTGGAAACACTTCCCTACGGGATTTTGATAAAGAGTGCGAATATTGCAACTTATTATCATTATTTTAGTATTATTGCGTGGGACAATGGCGTTATTGGTCCTTTCTTTTGCGGGATTTTCACAATTGCGTTAATTGGTCTTATTCTTTGGTCGGTATTTTGGAAACATCCATCAAAAAATTGGTCGGCAACGATTTGCGTCCTTGCGTGGCTTAACCTAATATTTTCGTTTATGCCTATTATGGTAAACTCTTATACGGCAATTGGCGGAGTTATATCGGGAATTTTGCTCTTTTGTGCCGAGGGAGTTACTTTAATCTACAAAAGAGAAAATAAAAAATGATTTAAGGCTATTGCTTTGTTTTAATATTTATGATAAACTTATAATATATTATTTATGTAGAGGTGCTTTATGCAAGACAAATTTAGAAAAGTAAGTAAATACCTTTCGGAACTTGACAATCATGCAAGATATTCTAACCATACTGCTGTTAAGAATATTGAGTTTTTCCATTGTGACTACAAGTCGGGACAGGAAATTCCTTCTCTTGACAAATTTTCTCCGTTTGGAGAAGGTGAATATTGGGGACAAGGTTGGGACACACACGCTTGGTTTCATTTTACACTCGATATTCCCGATTATATGAAAAAAGACGGTTATGCTGTTCAACTTCACATCAATACCGACACAAACGGTGACGGTTGGGACCCTAACAATCCGCAATTCCTTATATACATAGACGGCACACTCCGTCAAGGTATGGATGTTAACCACAAGTATATTGAGATTGACCCTAATGCGAAAAACGATATTTATCTTTACGCATACACAGGCGCGCAAGTTGAAAAGTCACGCCTTTTCTTGACACTTAGAAATGTTAACCTTGATGTTGAGTCACTTTGGTATGATATGCGTGTTCCTTTTGAAGTGCTTGAAATTCTTGACGCTAACACGCACGAATATGCAACTATTCTCCGCTATCTTGATACAGCGGTTTCTATGCTTGACCTTTATGATATGACATCAGAGGAATTTTTCGACTCGGTTAAGCGTGCTAAGGAATATATGACCGAGGAGTTTTACGGAAAATACTGTGAAACTCAACCAGAAACGGTTGTTTGTATCGGTCACACGCACATTGACTGTGCATGGGTTTGGACTTTGAAGCAAACTCGTGAAAAGGTTCAGCGCTCGTTCTGCACGGTGCTTGACCTTATGAAGAAATATCCCGAATACAAGTTTATGTCTTCGCAAGCGCATCTATATCGTGACCTTAAAGAAGAAGCACCCGAAAAGTTTGAAGAAATCAAGCGTCGCATTAACGAAGTCGGAGGCCAAGCGGTCTTAGGAAGACAAATTAT
>JAZNJK010000007.1:0-1709 GCA_045578005.1 Eubacteriales bacterium
CAATTCATGTGCGAAGCACAATTCATGACCGCAGGTCAATTCACGCACCGTAGGTGCAATTCATGTCACGAAGTGACAATTCACAACCAAAAAACAGCCACATAGTGGCGCTTTTAGGGATTTTAATTATAAAACTTAGAAAACTCGACTTAAAAAGTCGAGTTTTCTTTTGCCCGAACAAAACAACTTGAATTTTTATTACTTTTATGCTATAATCAAAACAATAGATATTTAATAATTTGTGGGTGTTTTATGAAACACGAATGTTTGATTTGCGGTGCAATGCTAAAATATTTAGAAAACGAGAGCCTGATGGAGTGTGTCCTATGCCACAAAAAAGAGAATAGAAAAACCGCTTGTGTGAAGGGAGAAAAGGTATGTAATGAATGCCACACGCGAGGAATGCATAGCATTATTGGTGTATGCTTGGCTGAAAACTCGAAGAATCCTATCAAGATTATTCAAAAATTGATGTCCTTATCATTTTGCCATATGCACGGACCGGAACATCATGTGATGGTAGGCTCGGCATTACTTACAGCGTATAAAAATGCAGGCGGAGATATTGACCGTGTAAAAGCGCTTTTAGAGATGCAGTCGCGTGGAAAGAAAGTTCCCGGTGGGGCTTGTGGATTTTGGGGCGCTTGCGGTGCGGGTGTGAGCGCAGGAATGTTCGTGTCTATTATCACAGGGACAACTCCTCTTTCAAACGAAACATGGGGACTGTCAAATAAGATGACCTCTTTTGCACTTGGCGCAATCGGAGAGGTTGGCGGACCTCGTTGCTGTAAGCGTAATTCGTATATTTCTATCATAAAAGCCGTAGAGTTTGCAAAAGAATACCTTGGCGTTGAAATGGAACTTGATGAAATCAAGTGCGTTCATTCAGCGCAAAACAATCAATGTATCAAAGAGAGGTGTCCTTTTAAATGAAAAAGAAGATAGCATTTATTTGTGTGCATAATTCGTGCCGAAGTCAAATTGCAGAGGCTCTTGGAAAGCATTTGCGCGGTTTTGAGTTTGATTTTTACTCGGCAGGAACGGAAACAAAACCTCAAATAAATCAAGATGCGGTGCGCTTGATGAAGGAACTTTACGGCATTGATATGGAACTAACACAGTTCAGTAAAACAATCGCCAAAATCCCCTCACCCGATATTGCAATATCAATGGGATGCGGTGTTGAATGCCCTTTCATAGGTAGAGCATTCGACGACGATTGGGGTTTGCCCGACCCTACGGGAAAGAGCGATGCGGAATTTATAAACATCATAAAGCAAATAGAGTTAAACATAAAAAATATGTGATAAATAACTCCTAACTTGCGTTCAATTCATGCGCGAAGCACAATTCATGCACCGTAGGTGCAATTCATGTCACAAAGTGACAATTCACAACCAAAAAACAGCCACATATGTGGCTGTTTTTCGTTTCTTTCGTGCGAAGCACATATAAGAACCCACTCTTCCCGTTCTTTGAACGGCTTTGCTAAAGCAAAGGTGAAAATCATATAGTATTTTCACGAGCGGAACCTTGTTACTCGCTTCGCTCGTAATAATCATAATCCCTCCTGAGGATTAGTTATGCGTTCGATTCGCGTAGGGGGTGCCAGAGGCTCCGATGATTTTACATCGGAGTTTTTTTATAAATTGCTGAAAATGAATGGATATAAGAACCTGATGCTTCGCATCAGAACCTTGTTACTCGCT
>JAZNJK010000008.1:0-20928 GCA_045578005.1 Eubacteriales bacterium
CTTCCTAAGACCGCTTGGCCTCCGACTTCTGTTATTTGTAAAAGGCAAATGGGCACAAACAGAGAGATTTAAGCACGATGCCGTGATAGGCGTTTTTATAAACAAACAAAAAGGCAAAAGGTATAATACTCAATACGGAAGAATACATTATTCTAATAAAGGCACCCATATAGTGCCTGACGGAAAGGATAGAAAGAAATGATTGATGAAAAATACGAGGGCAGAACAGTAAAAGTAATCTGCCACGATGGTTTTGTAGCTGAAGGTTGCTGCATAATGATAGGAACAAACGAAAATAATGATGATGTTATAGATATTGAGGTTTCCTATGGAATTGAGGAGTTGCCCGAAAGCGAAATAAAGGAAATACTGATAATCCAATAACCCCAAGGACACTTAACGGTGTCCTTTTCTTATGCTGAAATTGGTATAAATCAAGAATGGCAAGCCTTGATTTAGTATGTTCGATTCATACTGTCAGCACCACACAAGACTGTTTGTTCATTTTCCATACCTCTAAAAAACTATATAGCGGAGTTTTCCTTATGGTTTAGATGCTATAAATACCATTTGCACGGATAACCGTGCTTTTTTTATGCAATTTGGCGAAAGGAGCGATATTTGTGCCAAAAAATTAAATGATATAAGAAAAGACATTTTTCAAAATGACATACTTGGAAATAAAGAAAAAAGCGGAAAGCACTTGGCGTTCCGCTTTTGAGATATAAATCTACTATTTTAGAATGAATTCGGGTTTGCTTCCGTTTTTGATGCAATCTCCATTGATAATGACTTTTGAAACATCTTTTCTTGAAGGGATTTCGAACATTATAGAAGTCATAGTTTCTTCCATAATTGAGCGAAGTCCTCTTGCGCCTGTTGAGCGTTCAAGGGATTTTTCCGCAACCGCAAAGAGGGCATCGTCGGTGAATTCAAGTTCAACACCGTCCATATCAAAGAGTTTCTTATATTGTTTTACAACTGAGTTTTTAGGCTCTTTTAGAATTTTAACAAGTGCATCTTTGTCAAGATTTTCGAGTCCTACAATGACAGGAAGACGACCGACAAGTTCGGGGATAAGTCCGTATTTAACAATGTCGTGAGCGCTAACATCTTCGAATATTTTTGTTGTCTTAACCTCTTTTTTGCTCTTAACTTCACCACCGAATCCCATAAGTTGTTTGCCTTTACGAGCCTCAATGATGTCGGAAAGCCCATCAAATGCGCCACCGCAAATAAAGAGAATGTTTTCGGTGTTTATCTTTATAAATTCTTGGTTTGGATGCTTCCTTCCGCCTTGCGGTGGAACATTTGAAACAGTCCCTTCAAGAATTTTAAGAAGTGCCTGTTGGACACCTTCGCCCGAAACATCACGAGTGATAGAACGGTTTTCGCTCTTTCTTGAAATTTTGTCAATTTCATCAATGTAGATAATACCTTTTTCCGCCTTGCTAATGTCAAAGTCGGCGGCTTGAATAAGTCTTAGAAGGATATTTTCAACATCTTCGCCAACATATCCAGCCTCGGTAAGAGTAGTAGCATCGGCAATAGCAAAGGGAACTTTGAGCGCACGCGCAAGAGTTTGAGCAAGATAGGTTTTTCCAACTCCAGTAGGACCGATTAGAAGGACATTGCTTTTTTGAATGTCAACATCGTTCTCGTTGCTTTCTTTGGCCTTTTTGTCGATGTATAAAAGTCGTTTGTAGTGGTTATATACAGCGACGGCAAGTGTAATTTTAGCCTTATCTTGACCGATTACATATTCGTCAAGCAAATCCTTGATTTTTTGAGGAATCGGCAGAGTAGAGAGAGAAAGACCTAAATCTGTGCTTTCGCTCTCTTCGTTTGCCAAATATTCATCAATAATATCTGCGCAGGTTTTAATACATTCATCGCAAATACAAGCACCGCTTGGAGAAGGGATTAAAAGTTCAACCTGCTGTTCATTTCTTCCGCAAAATGAACATTTTTTTGAATTACTCATAAATTAGTCTCTCTTATCAATTACTTTGTCAATAAGGCCATAAGCCATAGCAGCCTCAGCGGACATGAAGTTGTCACGCTCGGTATCTCTTTCGATAATTTCGATAGGCTGATTTGTGTTAGATGCAAGGATTGAATTGAGTTTATCTCTTGTCTTCAAAATGTGGTCGGCGTGGATTTTGATATCGGAAGCCTGACCTTGAGCACCACCAAGAGGTTGGTGAATCATAATTTCGCTATTGGGAAGAGCAATACGCTTGCCCTTAGCACCGCTTGAAAGTAAGAATGCGCCCATACTTGCAGCCATTCCGATACAAATTGTGGAAACATCGCATTTGATGTAGTTCATTGTATCGTAAATTGCAAGTCCCGCACTAACACTTCCGCCTGGGCTGTTGATGTAAAGACAAATATCCTTATCGGGATCTTTTGCCTCAAGATAGAGAAGTTGTGAAACGATAAGAGATGCAGTTTGATCGTTTACTTGGTCGCAGAGGAATACAATTCTATCCTCCAAAAGTCTTGAATAGATGTCAAACGAACGCTCGCCTCTATTGCTTTGTTCGATGACCATAGGAACATATGCCATAACAGGAAACCTCCATAAATTATTTTTTGATTAAATTACCGCTGTATTTGGCAAAACACAGCGGTAATGGATTGTTAAATTTACGCTTTAATAGTTGCGTTTGCTTTAACGAAATCAACCGCTTTCTTTACGCACAAATCGGCTTTGATAGCGTCAGCCTCAACCAATTCCTTGATTTTGTCTGCTTCCATTCCGTAAGCGTTAGCAAGATTTGTATATTCAGCGTCGATTTCTTCTGCAGTAGCGTCGATCTTTTCAAGTTCAACAATCTTTTCAAGAGCAAGACGAGTTTTAACTTGCTTTTCAGCCATTGGCTTGAATTGCTCACGAAGAGAGTCGAGAGTTTGACCGGTGTATTTGCAATAAGTAGCGAGGTCAAGTCCTTGCATTCTGAGTCTTGAATCGTAATCTCTTACGAAGTTTTCAGCCTCAGCCTCAAACATAGCCTCTGGAATATCAGCAACAAGAGCATTTACAAGAGCATCAATGATTTGTGCTTCAACTGCGTTGTCAGCATCTTGCTCATTTTTCTTCTCAAGTTTTGCCTTAATGTCAGCCTTATATTCATCTACTGTATCGAATTCACTAACATCTTTAACGAATTCATCGTCAAGAGCAGGGAGTTCGTTGAATTTAATCGCATTCAAAGTGATTTTGAATATAGCGTCCTTGCCAGCAAGGTCTGCGGAGTGATACTCCTCAGGGAATTTAACTGTAATATCAAAGTTTTCACCGATATTGTGTCCGATGATTTGCTCCTCAAATCCGGGAATGAAACTTCCGGAGCCGATTGTGAGGTCGTATTCTTCGGCTTTTCCGCCGTCGAATGCAACTCCGTCACAGAAGCCTTCGTAGTTGATGTTTGCGATGTCGCCGTTTTGAACAGCACGGTCAGTAACATCTACAACGCGAGAGTTTCTTTGGCGAGTTCTATCAATATCCGCCATAACATCTTCGTCTGTTACTTCAACAACTTTCTTTTCAACTTCGATTCCCTTGTAATCCTTGATTTCAACATCAGGTTTTACATAGAATTTAGCTTTGAGAACAACGCCGTTATCATCAATAGTAACAACATCAAACTCAGGACGGCTAACAACTTTAAACTCTGTTTCCTTAATTGCTGATTCGTAAGCATCAGGAATAACTTCGTTGATAGCATCTTCAAAGAAAACGCCCTTTCCATACATTTTTTCAATCATTGAGCGAGGTGCTTTACCTTTTCTAAATCCAGGAACATTGATCTTCTTAACTTCCTTGCGGTAAACCTTTTCAACTGCCGCCTCAAAAGTGTCCTTGTCAACGTCAAATTCGATTTCGTAAAGGTTCTTCTCAACCTCTGTGGTTTTTTTCAAAGCCATTTTAATTTCCTCCAAAAGTAATCGGTTTTTTATAATTCTATAATATTATATATAAATCAAATCCAAATGTCAATATGATTTTGTAAAAATGTTGAATTTTTTAATAATCATACGGCATTAGTATCAATGGAACAAAATTAAGATAGTCTGCGGATATAAGCGTGAAATTAATTCCGTTATAATTTACTGTTTTTGGAACATTGTAAACGCCGTGAATATGTCCGTAGTAGCAGTTCTTAATTTTGAATTCGGAAAGCACATCGATAATAGGATTACATATAAACGATCCAAAAACGGGAGGGAAGTGCAAAAATACAAGAATTTGTTTATCCGAGTCACCTTTTAGACGAGTAGCCTCTTCAAGGCTCATTCTTAACCTTGCAGATTCTCTTGCAACGATTTTTTCGTATTCGGTATCGTTCTTTAAGTTTTGTAATTTTTCGTCAATATACCAACCTCGTGTTCCACACACAATGTAGTCTTCGATTTCATATGCGTTATTGAATAGAAAATCAATACTTTTGAAGCCGTGCTCCTCTATGTATGATCTATTTTTTGACATTGTGCCCCACCAATAATCATGGTTTCCTTTGCCAAGAAGTTTTTTTCCTGGAAGACTATCAATAAATTCAAAGTCGGCATTCGCCTCATTTATATCAATAGCCCACGATATATCGCCGGGAATAATAACAGTGTCGTCATTGTTTACAATAGCACACCAGTTCTTTTTCAGTTTATTCACATAGTCCTGCCATCTATTTCCAAATATATCCATAGGCTTGTCAACTGAAAGCGGAAGATGTAGGTCTGCGATTGCAAAAATAGACATTTTTACCTCCTGTCATTATTCTATATGAAAATTCGTTTCATAAGGTCACAAGAATTGCGACGAAAAATTTTGTTTGTAATAGTTTCATTATATTGTTTTAAAAGGCGCTCGTAAAGAACTGTAAGACTTGATATGTCGTGAATTTGCGTAGGGAGAGTCGAAACTCCGTCAAAATCGCAACCGAGAGCGATATTGTTTTCTCCGCCTAATGATAGATAGTGATCAATGTGGCGTAATATGTCATCTATATTTGCGACGGTGTTTGTTGTTAAATGTTCGGGACATAAGGAAATTCCGACAATTCCGTTGGCATTTAATATGTCTTTAAATTGAGCATCTGAAAGATTTCTTTTGTGGGGGCAAATAGAGAATGAATTGGAATGAGTGGCAATAGGAATTTTTCCTTTTATAAAGCATAACTCAAAAACATCGTAAAATGTTTGTGTTGATGAGTGAGATAAATCTATTGTAATTCCAAGGTCAAGGGCAAAGGAAATTGTCTTTTTCCCAAACTCGGAAAGACCGTTGCTTGTATTCCAAGCACCACCTATTTGCGTAGTGTTTTTCCAAACTGGAGTGATAAACCTAACGCCGTCATTATAAAACTTCATAAGTCGAGAAATGTCGTTTTCGATAATTCGTAAGTCTTCAAGAGCCAAAAAGGTTGAAAAAAGCGAGGTTTCATCGTGAAAATTTGAAAAGTAAATGTTTTGATTCTTTGCGAAGTTTATAATTTTTAAATATTGTGAAAATCCGTCGGCATTGTTTAAAGCATCATTTGTCCAAATAGCCATAATTTGGGTGTAAGGTGAAAAAACTTTGCATTTATCAAAAGAAATGTGTAATGGAGAATTATAGAGAGGGTAACCTTGCTCAAAAGCAACGGTTAAAGTGTCGCAATGTAAATCAAAAAGCGGGATCATATTACCTCGAAAAAGCGTTTTCTATGTAGTTCAAGTCTACTATTTTTAACTTTTTTCCGACAAGTTCAACGGATATTTCGCAAACATCCATTCTCGGTTGTTTGGAAGAGTGTTTTTGCGGTAGGGTTTTTAAATAGTAATATGCAAAATTTAATAGATTGTTCTTTTTCGAGGAGTTTACCGCGTCGGACGGACGGGTTAGATTGTTCATATCGATACGGCGAGTTTTTACTTCTATAAATAAGATATGAGTTTTGTTGGTGGCAATAATATCGGTTTCAAGTTTGCCGATTGTAACATTTCTTGCTAAAATCTTATAACCTAGCCGTTTTATATGCTTTGCACATGCTTTTTCACCGAAATTGCCTACATCTTTTTTTGTTATATTCATTTGTTTAAAAATTTAAGAAAACTCGGCCTATGAATAGGGCATGGACCGTATTTTTTTATTGCGTCCATATGATCTTTTGTCCCGTATCCTTTGTGTTTTGCAAAACCGTAATCAGGATATTCCTTGTCGTATTCTAAACACATACGATCTCGTGTAACTTTGGCGAGAATAGATGCGGCGGCGATTGAAGGAACAATGGCATCTCCCTTAACGATAGTTTTAGCAGGAATTTTAAATCCGCTTTCAAAATTTCCGTCGATTAAAGCCATGTCGGCAGGGATATGTAGTCCTTCGACGGCTCTATTCATTGCAAGCATAGAGGCATTTCGAATGTTTAATTCTTCGATTTCTTCGACGGTAGCAAGGGCAACGGAATAGGAAAGTGCATTTTCTTTAATGATGTCAAAAAGTTCCTCTCGCTTTTTCTCGGTGAGTTTTTTTGAATCATTTATACCGTCAAGCACAAGCCCTTCGGGTAAAATACATGCAGCGGCAACGACAGGTCCCATCAACGGCCCTCTTCCTGCCTCATCAACTCCGCATATTAGTGAAATACCATTGGTTTTGAATTGATTGTCAAAGGTATAGTCAAGCATTGTAATCCTCCGGAGATTCTATGGAAATAGCACCTATTTTTGCGCTTCTAAATTCTTCGAGCAATGTCATGGCGGTCCTTTCGGTGTTGATTTCACCGCCTGATATAAGAAATCCGCGTTTTTTACCTACAAGTTCGAAAATTTCATAGTCCATTTCACAACTGTCAAGTTCAGATTGAGAAATCTTATATCTTGTCATAAATGCATCGGGGGCGATCTTTTTTAGGCGCGAGCAAAGAAGAACAGCAATATACTCAATGTCGAGAATAGCGTCCTTTATAGCACCGGTTATGGCGAGATTTTCACCTACGATTTTTTCTTCAAATTTTGGCCATAGGACGCCTGGCATATCCATAAGATCAAGGCCGATTGTTGTAGGTATCCACTGCTTGTTTAATGTAACTCCAGGTCGGTTCTCAACTTTTGCTTTTTTAGAACCGCAAAGACGGTTTATTAAAGACGATTTTCCTACATTAGGAATTCCAACGAACATCGCCTTGAGTTTTCGTCCGTTCATACCTTTTTCTTCGTATTTTTTGATTTTATTGGAAAGGATATCCTTAACTCCCGTTGAAAGATTTGAAAATCCTTCACCCGTAACACAGTCGACGGCAATGGCGTATTTACCTTTTGCTTTGTAGAAATCAATCCATTTTTTAGTCGTTGATTTGTCGGCAAGAGAAGCCTTATTTAAAACAGTTAAACAAGGTTTATCGCCAATTAATCTTGCAATTTCAGGATTTTTAGAACTGTAAGGAATTCTTGCATCAAGAATTTCTACAACAATATCAACTTCTTTAAGATTCTCAGATATCAAACGACGAGTTTTCGCCATATGACCTGGGAACCATTGAATAACATCTGACTGCATAATACCTCTTATTTTAAACTTCCGAATTTTTGAGCGGGAAGAATTCTAAAAACACATTTACCTAAAATAAAGTTCTCATTTACAAATCCAACTTGGCCGGAACGACTATCTTTGGAGTTGTTTCTATTATCACCGAGCACGAAAACGCAACCCTCAGGAACAGTGGCTTTTGCGGTGGATATGTTACCAACTCGATGAATTTCCATGACTTCACCGCTTGGTTCAATAAAGGGAAGACGGTCGTCGTAGAAAGCATATTCTTCATCAAGAAGAACACCATCAACATATATATCGTAAAGAGTTCCACCCATGCTACCAAGATCGGCACAATATTTTATGATTATTTCTTGTCCCTCGGTAGCGATAACTCTCTTTACAAGAGGCTCGGAATATTTATCGGTGTGAATTACGACAATATCGCCCGCTTCGGGATCGTATGTGAAAAATGGATTTGAAACTACTAAATAATCCTTATCTTGAAGAGTGCGCTCCATTGAGGCTCCCGAAACAATACTTAGCCTTGCGATGAATACGAATACAAAAACAACGGCAACAACAGCCAAAACAAGATTTTCTATCCAATCGTAGATTTCACTAATCAGTTTGTTTTTAGGACTGACTTTAGAGGTGTAATCGTCTTGCATAATGACCTCCTACGTATAAATAAAATAATAATATAAATTATTTTACCACGAAAAGAAAAAATTAACAACACTTTTTTGAATATTTTATGATAAAATCCAAGAAATTTTAAAATATTTTCAAAAAAATGAAAAAAGTTCTTGAAATTTGATAAATGCTGTGATATAATGTGCGCAAGTGTGTAGAAATCTACACCAACGGAGTGGTCCGCTGCGAAGCTCTGCATGAACACTCTATGATTATATGGAGGGCGTAAAAATGGATA
Source organism: Eubacteriales bacterium (assembly GCA_045578005.1). Lineage (GTDB taxonomy): Bacteria > Bacillota > Clostridia > Oscillospirales > CAG-272 > RGIG2000. The sequence continues at coordinate 8,451 of JAZNJK010000008.1, forward strand.
AGATCCAAGCACTTGTTAATGAGCAATTGAAGACAGAAGTACCTCAGTTCAAAATTGGTGATACTGTAAAGGTACACAACCTCATCAAAGAGGGAAACAGAGAAAGAATTCAGATGTTTGAAGGCACCGTTATCGCAAAACACGGTGGCGGAATTTCTGAAACATTCACAGTTCGCCGTGTTGCTTACGGTTGTGGTGTTGAAAAGACATTCCCACTTCATTCTCCTCATGTAGCCAAGGTTGAAGTTACCAGAGTTGGTAAGGTTAGAAGAGCGAAACTCTACTACCTCCGCGACAGAGTTGGTAAGGCTTCCAAGGTTAAGGAGCAACTCTAATTTCTGCAAAAGAAAATATCTCCGCTTTTGGCGGAGATTTTTCTTTTTTATGATGTTTTTATTTTGTGCTTGAATTTTTTCTTTTTCGGGGATTTTTTTCTTCCTAAATACGCGGTTGCAATCGAAACAAAAGGAATGGCAATTCGCAACATTAGAGAACGAGAGGAAAAAGTAGTGCCGAGCGGAAGCGAAATTATAAGAGTTGATAGAAAAATCATTCCTCCGAGCAGTAGCCCGCCGAAAAACCATTTTTCTTTATTGGATTTTGTCATTAGAAAAGACGATATAACAGTAGAGATATAAAGTGCGCATATCCCGATGAATTCTAATTTCGAAGTTGGGTCAGTCGTATTGTAGCAAAACGCGCTTGATATAAGAAGGACTGTTAAAGCAATTAAGAAAAATGTCACGGTGAAAAGAAAACACTTGAAAATTAATTTTGGAAAAGATAGAGAAGAATATCGTTTGATACCGTCCATATAAAAAACCTCACAAAATACTTGTTAGTAAAGTATACTTGTGAAGTTTTAAAAATATTCACACTTTATTCAGCGTCTTCGGCATCCTTTTTGTCATCAACTACTTCAACCTTTTCAATCTTGGAAGATTTTTCGGCCTTTTCATCAACAGGAACTTCGCCACGCTTTTGAGCAGCGCTAACATCTACATTGCGGATAGCGGTTTTCAAAAATCTGATTTTTGTTCTATCACGGCTTGTTTCGATAGTAACGGTTTCATCTTTTATGCTAACTATTTCACCAACGATACCGCCGATGGTTGTTACTTCATCGCCAACTTCGAGATTGTTTCTCATATCGTTTGCTTGGCGCTCTTGCTTCTTATTAGATCTATACATAAAGAAGAAAACAACAACCAACAAAACGATCATAATGATTGGCATAAGGCTTCCGCCACTAGTGGTGTTTGTGTTTGTTTCAGTGAACAATGAGACAAATGACATTGTAATTACCTCCATTAAATTTTTATATATTTTACCCTATTTTTAGCAATAAATCAATACTTTACCAAAAAAATTATTAAATTTTTAAATTTTATGCCTTTCAAATTGATAAAATATTGAAAAGTGTATTAAAATATGATAAAATAAGAGCATGGAATATATAATTAATAAAAAATATGACAAAATGATGTTGAAAGTTTTTTTACAAAAGGAACTTTCGCTTTCATCAAGACTAATAAGATATTTAAAAAAATACGAAACTTCTATATTGGTAAACGGAGTGCATGCGAATGTTACTCACATATTGAATGAGGGAGATGTTATTTTTCTTGATTTTTCCGATAAAGAAGATGATGTCAATGAATGTCTTGAAAAAACTGAAATTCCTGTTGAGATTGTGTTTGAAAACGAAAATTATACAGTGGTAAACAAACCTGCAGGAATGCCCACACATCAATCATTAAAACATTATACTGATACACTTGCGAATGCGCTTGCGTTTAGATATCGTGATAAACCGTATGTATTTAGAGCGATAAATCGACTTGATAAGGATACAAGTGGAATAGTTCTTACTGCAAATAATAGATTTTATGCCGATATTTTGTGCGAAAAACTTAAAAACGGTAAATTTCACAAGCAATATGTAGCCATCGTTAAGGGAAGAATAGATAGCAAAGGAGAAGTTAATGCGCCTATTGCGAGGTTGCAAGAGAGTATAATCACAAGAGGTGTTTGTGAAAATGGCGACAAGTCGATCACACTATATGAGCCTATTTTGGTTTGTGATGACGCAACAGTGTTGCTTGTAACTCCTATCACTGGAAGAACTCATCAAATTAGAGTGCATATGGCGCATATTGGACATGCTATAATTGGAGATGATTTGTATGGTGAGCCGAGTGAAGAAATTTCTCGACAGGCTTTACATGCATATTCTCTTAAAATCGACGGTGAGGGAGAGTTTAAAGCGAAACTTCCTGACGACATGAAACAGTTAATAAGGAGATATTTTGGAGATGTCGAAGACATTTAAGAAAGTAAGAGAATATGTGCCACTCGGTGCGATGATAATGTTTTTATTGACTGTTATCAGTTTCGTTTTGCTTCTCATTGTTAAAAAATCTGTTTTGTTTGCTGATTTTTTTAATTATCATTTGTCTTCTGCGCCAAGATTTTTGATTGCAAAACTTACTTCTTGGATACCGTTTTCGCTTGCCGAAATACTCATAATATCCATACCAATTTGGGCATGTATTCTTATTGCTATTGCAATAAAAAAGTCCAAAAAAAGCATTAAAAGTTCGGTAAGATATCTTTGCTTTGTGATTTGTATAGTTTGCTTTATATTTAATGCGTTTGTGTGGACTTATTCGAGCGGATACCACACAAGCACAATCGACAAAAAATTAGATTTGGATAGGCAAAAAATAAACGCGGATGATTTGTATCAAACGGCATTGTGGCTTACCGAAAATATAAATTCTATTGCTCCAAAAATAAAATATGATGAAAATGGTGCGTCCGTAATGGAATATTCATATTTTGAATTGAGCGATAAAATATGCAAGTCTTATGAGAAGTTTGCTGATAATTACAAAATTATCAAAACATTCAAAAGCAATGTAAAACCCATACTGCTTAGTGAGCCTTTTACCTATACACATATATCGGGAATATACTCGTTTATGACTGGCGAAAGCAATATTAACACAAATTATCCTGATTATATAGTCGCTTCAAGCGCAACTCACGAAATGGCTCATCAAAGGGGAATTGCAAGAGAAGATGAGGCGAATTTTATTGCATTTTTGGTGTGTATTACATCTGATGATGCTTTTTTGCAATATAGTGGATATTTAGATGTATATCAAAGCGTAATGAATGCTTTATACTCAGCGGACAAAGAGTTATATAAAGACGCTTTTCAAAAACTTTGTTATGAAGCATATATGGATAGGCTTAGTTATGCTGAATTTTTTAAGAAATATGCCGATTCCAAAACATCTGAGGTTTCGGGTGCGCTAAATGATTCTTTTCTTCATGCGAATGGTCAAGAGGCGGGAATAAAAAGTTATGGAATGGTAACTGATTTGACGGTTGCTTACTACAAATCAAAAATACTGTCGGCTAATTAAATAGCAAAATAATCTCGTGCGAATAGAATGATAACAAGATGTTTGTGCGAGGTGTTTATGAAATCGATAATCGTTGAAGGCGGTCAAAGGCTTGATGGTAAAATAGAAATAAGTGGAATGAAGAATTCCGCTTTGCCGATTATTTTTGCGTGTATTCTTGTGAGTGGAGAAACTGTTTTATATAATGTTCCAAGAGTTAGTGATGTGGATAATGCGCTTGAAATTCTAAGGAAGATGGGTGCTGATGCGGATTTTGTCGGTGAACACACAGTTGTCATTAATACGCGATACTTGAATAGTTGTGACGTTGACTTTGATTTGGTATCTAAAATGCGAGCGTCGTCATATCTTATGTCGACTTGTCTTGCAAGGTTTGGGAGTGTTAGAATGCCTTATCCGGGTGGGTGCAATTTTGGGTCTAGACCAATCGAACAACACATCAAAGGATTTGAAACCTTGGGAGCGATTTGCACACAAAATGATGAAATAATTGAAATTAATTTACCTAAAAAAATCAAAACTACTAAAATACTACTTGACAAAATTTCTGTAGGTGCTACAATAAATATGATAATGGTTTCTGTTTTTTGTCAAGGAACTGTTATTATAGAAAATTTTGCAAAAGAGCCACATGTGATGGATTTGATATCTTTCTTGAATCTTTGTGGTGCATCGATAACTGTTCAAGATAATTTTATCAAAGTTTGTGGTGTTAAAAAACTTTTTGGCAAATCATACCGAATTTACTCGGACACGATAGAGGCGCTTACATTTGCAACATGTGTTGGTGTTACAAAAGGTCAAGTTGTGTTGCAAAATGCGGAGTATGGTCATATAAAACCGATAGTTCCTGTTTTTGAGGCTATGAATATTGATATTGCATATCGCGGTGGATTTGTTTACATGAAATCAAACACTCCAAAGGGTGTTGATGTAATAACTGCACCATATCCGGCATTTCCAACGGATTTGCATCCGCAATTTTCGGCACTTTTGTGTTATTGTGAGGGTGGCGGTTGCGTCACCGAAACGATTTTCGGAAAAAGATTTGCCTATGTAAATGAACTTCGAAAAATGGGTGCGAATATAGAGTTAGTTGAAAATGTTGTGAAAATAAAGCAATCTAAACTCATCGGTGCGGAATTAGATGCAACTGATTTAAGAGCCGGAGCGAGTCTTATTGTAGCCTCGCTCGGTGCAAGTGGAAAAAGCATTATAAACAATGTTAATTACATTGATAGAGGATATGAAAATATTGTTGAAAAACTTTCTTCTGTCGGTGCAAAAATAAATTATCATTTTAAATAAAGGAGAATTAAAAATGGAAGTAACTAAAAAGACCTTGATTGGCGATGTGCTTGATTTTGATCCTGAAACAGCACAATTTTTCTTTGAGATAGGAATGCATTGCCTTGGATGCCCTCATTCAAGAGGCGAAAGCATTGAGGATGCTTGTGCAGTTCACGGAACTGATGCTGATGCGCTTATCGCTAAGATTAACGCTCATTTTGCTAATAAATAATTCTAATGATAAAATTAAGCAAAAGATTAAGCACCGTTGCGTCCTTTGTGCGCAACGGTGTAATTGTAGCAGATGTAGGAACGGATCATGCGTATCTTCCTATCTATCTTGTTCAATCGAAAAAAGCAAAGAAAGCGATAGCAACTGACATTAATGAAGGTCCTTTGTCTCGTGCAAGGGAGAATATTCTTCAAAATGGGCTTGAAAACGAAATTCTTACATATATATCCGACGGGCTGAATGGTATAGAATCTAATTTTCCTGATGATATAATGATTTGCGGAATGGGAGGAGAATTAATTGCCGAAATTCTTGATAAATCTAATTATGTTAAAAACAGTAATGTAAATCTAATTCTTCAACCTATGACGAGCGCGAAGGAATTGCGAGAATATCTTCAAAATGGCTTTTTCATATACGATGAAACGGTTGTTTTTGAAGATGGAAAGTTCTATCAAATTATTTGTGCAAAATACGATGGGCAAAAACATAAATTTTCGGAAATTGAACTTGAAGTCGGCGAAATAAATATAATGAATAAATCAAACGATTTCAAAGAGTTTATCGCTCATACCATTGAAAAGAAGAAAAAAATCTTTTTAGGACTCAAAAAGTCAGGTCGAGATACCACTGGTGTTGAAAAAGAAATTAAGGATTTGGAGAAGTTAAAATGACATTTTATGAACTTTATAAAAAAATAGATGAAAAATTTCCTTCTTCGTTAAGTTGTGATTGGGATAACGACGGAATTATGTGCGCTCCCAATTTAGAAAAGCAGGTTAAGAAAATTTTGATTTCGCTTGATATAACTGATGTTGTGGTGGAATACGCTGTGAAAAATGGATTCGATACCATAATCTCACATCATCCGTTAGTTTTTAAAGGACAAAAATCTATTTCTCCTTTGAATTATACTCAAAGCAAACTTATTAAACTTATAAAAAATGATGTTAATGCAATTTCTTTTCATACTCGCCTTGATGCAGGTGAGGGAGGAATTAATGATACTCTTGCGAAAGTTTTGTCATTAAAAATTGTTGAAAATGATCCAAAAGATCCTATCGGACGGATTTGCGAACTCGAAAAAGCGGAAGATCTTGAAAGTTTCGCTTTAAAGGTCAAAAGTTTGTTGAACGCACCATTTGTTTCGTTTGTTGGTAAAAAGAATGTTAAACGAGTTTATTTGTGTGGTGGCGATGGTAAGGATTTGATTTCAAATGCTGTTTTGTGCGGGGCTGATACTCTTGTTACTGGTAATGCAAGTTATAACAGTATGCTTGATGCAGAGGAAATGGGACTTAATGTAATTGAGGCGGGACATTTTTATACTGAAAATCCTGTTTGCACAACACTTGAAAATGTTGTGAAAGATATTATTTCGAGTGTAGAAGTTGAAATTTATAACTCTAATAAAATTAAGACGATACTTTGAAATTTAGAATTTATTTGAATATTTTCAATAGTGAAATAAAATCGCATAGAGCATTTTTGTATTAAAAACCTTGAAATAAAAATCTATTTTTTATTTAGAATACACAGTTTAATGATTATTTAAATCGGCAAAATTTTGCCGATTTTTCTTTATGTATAAAGGAAAACTCGATAATTATAAATTTTAAAATTTTTGGATTTTTGAAAAAAAGATTTTTAAAATTCGTGTATTTAATAATTTTTGAATTAAAGATTTTAAATATTTTTGAATTTTTGGTATTAAAAATTATAAAATGTGTTGACAAATGTCGAAATATGTTGTATAATTGTATTGTAAAAAACATTATACGGAGGGAACAATGGCACACAAGATTTGCTTTATAAACCAAAAGGGTGGCGTTGGAAAAACAACAACGACCATGCAAACAGCCGCATATCTAACACTTAAAAAAGGTAAAAGAGTCCTTATGATCGATATGGATCCACAAGGAAATCTTACATCATGTGTTGGAGTTAATACTGATGGCGAAAATACTGTATCGGAACTTTTGCTCAACGAGGCTAAATTCCACGAAACAGTAAAGAAGACTCCATACGGAGATATAATTCCAAGCGATAGCGCACTTGGATATAGAGAAATGGAAATTAGCGGAAAGGTTGGACGCGAACTTTTACTATTCCAAGCATTGAAAGACAAACTTTCTGAGTATGACTATGTTCTTATTGACTGCCCACCTGCGATAAATACATTTACATACAATGTTTTTATGGTTGCTGATAGTGTGGTTGTCGTATCAGAAGTCGGATTCTTTTCGGCAAGAGGTTGCGGAAAGATGATAGATACAGTAAGACAAGCAGTTGGTGTATATGATAGAGACATTCATATTGCTGGAATCTTGTTTACAAAGAATAACAACACAAAACTTGCAAGAGAAATTCGTGAGCAAGTTGAAATCGTAAGCAATGAATATGGTGTTAAGGTGTTCAACACGCTTATTGGCACATTCCCTGCACCAATTGGAGAGAGTCAAGCGCTTTGCAAGAGTTTGTTTGACTATGATCCTAAAAATAAAGTTACAAAACAGTATGCAGACGCTATTGAAGAAATCATCGCTGCAGTTGAAGAAAAAGGAGAGTAATTATTATGGCTAAGAAAAATTATGGAATTGCTGATGCAATGAGATCAGAGGTAAAGACCGAAGAACCAATAAGAGTTGTAGAACCTGTTTCTGTTAATGTGGTTGTTGAAAAAGAGGTGAAGAAGAGAGGTAGACCAAGAAAGGTTACTGATCCTAAGGATGCTCGCACTGCGTTTGTTAGAACAACAGTTAGTCAATCGCTAAAGAAAAAACTTCAAATTGTTTGCATGAGTAAGGGTGTTAGTGAAGATGCATATACACACGACCTTCTCGAAAAGGCCATTCTTCGTGATTACGAAAAAGCGCTTCGCTCAGTAACCGAAGACTAATTTGAATTGATAATATGGTTAAAAAAAGCAGTAGGCTCTTATGGCCTATTGCTTTTTTGCCGTTTAAAAGGCTCGTGTAAAGTTTTAGATATAAATAATAAAACTTTTACTTGACGGGCGCGAAAATATATGTTAAAATAATATTTAATAATACTTTGAGTTTTGGAGGTGAGGACGTGCAAGAAGTTGAACTTAGAGAAGTCGTTGCGCAAAACATATTTTATTTGAGAACAATAAATCATATGACGCAATACGAACTTGGTGAGCAAATTAATTATTCCGACAAGGCTGTTTCCAAGTGGGAAAGAGCAGATGGAATTCCTGATGTATTTGTTTTGAAAAATATGGCGGAACTTTTTGGTGTTAGTGTCGATTATTTTTTAATTCCTCACTCTGAACAGGAAAAGAAAATCGAAAAGAAGCCTGTCAACACGGCAAGAAGAGCACTGATTTTGAACACGGCTCTCATTTCTGTAATGACCGTTGCGCTGTTTTTGTTTGTAATAATTGCTCTTGTTACTAATACATATTTTTGGCAAGTTTTCATTTTTGCAATTCCTGTTGCGTCTATAATTGGGATTGTTCTTTGCGGAGTATGGCGCAAAACTTTTGGTTTGTTTGCATTTATTTCACTACTGCTTTGGTCCATTGTTTTGACCATCTATTTTGCAATAGGAAATCACGGAATGTGGATGATATTTTTACTTGGAATACCTGCTCAAGTCATTGTTTTCTTGAGTTTTGGCATAAAAATTAATATTAGAATGAATCAAAAAGACAACCCTGTGCTTTTGGCGGCCAAGGAAAAAATACAAAAGAAAACAAAGAAAAACGGCGAATAAACGATACATCCCCCACTCTACGGACAGTAGAGTGGGATTTTTTACTCTACTTTTCGGTTTTTATAATGTAGACAAGAAAGTTTATATAAAAGTGTGGACTATTTGGTGAAAATTTGATAAACTAACAGTAGCAAAATCAAATAGATTTTACGAAAGGAATTTTTATGAATGAATTTTTGATTAGTTCTTGCTCTACAATGGACTTGAATATGGAAAGAGCAAGACAAAGAAATGTTTTTGTGTTGGAGTTTAAATACTTTCTCGATGGAATAGAATACTCGGATGATATGTTCGAAAAAACCGATGCTAAAGAATTTTACAAAGCGATGGTAAATGGTGCGGACACCAAAACATCACAGGTTAATGTGGATACCTATGCGGAGTTTTTTAGAAGTGTTTTGTCACAAGGCAAAGACCTTTTGCACATTGCTTTTTCGTCGGGTATATCTGGTTCATACAACTCTGCAAGAATAGCGGCTGAAGATGTAAGAGCCGAATTTCCGGATAGAAAACTTTTTTTGGTTGATTCCCTTGCGGCATCGGCAGGCTTTGGCTTGTTTGTTGAAAAAATTGCCGATTTAAGAGATGAGGGAAAGACAATAGAAGAAATCTATGAATGGGCAAACGAAAACAAGAAAAAAGTTCACCATTGGTTCACATCAATGGATTTGACTTTCTATATAAAAGGCGGAAGAGTTTCAAAGGTTGCAGGATGGTTTGGAACTGTTTTGAAAATTTGTCCACTTCTCAATGTGGACTACCAAGGAAAACTTATTCCTCGTGAAAAAGCAAGAGGTAAAGCAAATGCTTTAAAGCGTCTTGTAGACAAGATGGAAGAAAATGCGGAAAACGGTCTTCAATATGCCGATAGATGTTATATTTCTAATTCCGATGCATATGATGATGCGCTTACTGTGAAAAATATGATTGAAGAACGCTTTGTTAACCTTAAAAACAAAGTGGAAATCTACAATATTGGACCAACTATTGGTTCGCATTCAGGCCCTGGAACGGTTGCGCTTTTCTTCATGGGCAAAGAGAGAATAGACTGATTTACGGAGTTATGTATGGATAACAATCAACACAATAAAATAAATGGTGAAGATTACCGCAAATTAATCATCACCGCCGCTCAATATCTTGAGGACAACAAAGAAGAAATAAACGAACTTAATGTTTTCCCCGTTCCTGACGGAGATACTGGTTCGAATATGTCTATGACTGTGGCAAAAGCGGCAGAGGAACTCTTGAAACAAGGTGAAAATATGGCTCTTGATGTGGCGGCTGATAAAACCGCTAAGGCTATGCTTCACGGTGCAAGAGGAAACTCGGGAGTTATTATAAGTTTGCTTTTTAGAGGTATTGCAAAGGGATTGATTAATTCAAATGAGGCTGACGGTGTTGCTTGGGCAAATGCACTGAAATACGGAGTTGAGGCTGCGTATAATGCGGTTGATCGCCCTGCTGAGGGAACAATTTTGACTGTTGCAAGATGTTGTGCCGAGGCGGCTGAAAAGGCATCGAAAGAGGAAAATAATTTTGAATATGTTCTTCAAGCGGTAATCGAGGCAGGATCTAAGGCTCTTGCCAACACTGTAAATCAAAACCCTGTGCTTGAAAAGGCGGGAGTTGTTGACGCGGGTGGAAAAGGTTGGCTACTTGTTTTACAAGCAATGCTTGATGCACTAAATGCCGACGGAATAAAACTTGAATTGAAGCCTGTTTCAAATTCTCAAACTAATTCAAGAGCAGATTTTTCATCATTTGATACTGATGACATCACTTTTGGCTTTTGCACGGAATTTATAGTCAAGAAACTTGTCGAGAATTCGGACTCATCAAAACTCAAGGAATATCTTAACACTATGGGTGATAGCCTTGTTATGATTGATGATGGCGAAATTATAAAAGTGCATATACATACCAACGATCCCCACGAAGTGCTTGGAGAAGCGTTGAAGTATGGCGTTTACGAGACCGTTAAGGTTGAAAATATGCGCACACAACACACAAGCAAGTTGGTTGATCAAACACCGAAAACATTGAAAAAATATGGTTTTGTGAGTGTTTCAAATGGAGAAGGGTTGAATTCTGCGTTTGAAGAACTTGGAATTGACAAGATTGTTTCGGGTGGTCAAACGATGAATCCTTCAACTGAAGATATTTGCTCAGCGGTTGAGATGGTAGATGCGGAAACAGTGTTCATTTTGCCAAATAACAAAAATATAATAATGACCGCAAAGCAAGTCGACGAACTTGTTGATAAAAAGGTGGTTGTAATACCGACTCGCTCAATTCCACAAGGAATTTCTGCAATGCTCGGATATGATGAGAATGCCTCGGTTGAAGAAAATGAGTTGGCAATGACCGAACTTTCTCAAAATGTTGATACAATGCAAATAACTTATGCCGCAAGAAACTCTAATTTTGATGATATGGATATTGCGGAAGGCGATTATCTTGCATTATATAACGATAAACTTCTTTCATCGGATAAGGATTTGAACTCTTTATTGTCGTTACTTGCTAACAAGATTAACGAGACAGGTAAGGCATTCGTTAATATCTATTATGGTGAGGGAGTTAGCGAGGAAGATGCCGCATCAACCGAAGAGTTCTTCAAATCGAAACTTGGAAATAACATTGAAATTTCTCTTGTAAATGGTGGTCAATCGGTATATTTCTATTTGATTTCCGCAGAGTAAATTTAACATTAAAACACCGTCGTTTAAACGACGGTGTTTTTGTTATTTATGATTGATTATCATCATTGGAAGGTGGATTGCTTTCGGAAGAAGAATCGGAAACGACGAACTCTTCCGAAGAAATTGAAGATTGGGATTTGATGTTGGAAATAGCCGTTTTTTCGATTTTGCCTTGATAAAATAGAGAAAATAAGTTTTGCAATCCGCAAAGAAGTATTGAAATGCCAAATATGCATATATACAAAACTGTATTTTCTTCACTATGTTGTGTGCGAATTAGCAAGAAACCTCCCAAGATAGTAAGGCAAGCGAAAATTAGCAGAAACCACCACGATTTGAAATTATATCGTTTTGCGTTCACGATAACTTGCAATTTGAATGATGCGTCAATAATTATAATGAGTCCTATAATTGGGGGGTAAAATTGCATAGTTACATCGGTAAATATAAACGCAACTCCTGCACAAATAAAAGTTGTAATAACGACAATTAATGAGAAAGCGAAGGTAAACCCTCTTTTTTTATTCGCCAAAATTTTAATTATTTGAATGATAGACGCGCAAAGTGCGATGCCTCCAATCAAATAACTTGCAATTTTCGTAGATTGTTTTGGATATATAATAAAACAAATACCGATAGAGCAAAGAATAATAGAGAGGAACAGGATTCCCCATCTGAATTTTTTGATATTTTGAAAGAATTTCATATCATGTCCTCTAAGATTCGAATTGACTGTGATACAATTCGTAATAAAACCCTTTTTTTGTTAATAATTCACGGTGTGAGCCTTGCTCAACTATTTTTCCTGCATTCATAACAAGGATTACATCTGCTTCTTGGATTGTAGAAAGACGATGGGCAACGATAAAAGATGTTCTTCCTTTCATCATAAGCGCGAATGCCTCTTGAATTTTTATTTCGGTGCGAGTGTCAATAGATGATGTCGCCTCATCCAAAATAAGCATAGGCGGAAGGCATAGCATGATTCTTGCAATGCAAAGCAGTTGTTTTTGACCTTGAGAAAGAAGAGAAGAGTTTTCCGAAACTATTGTATCGTATCCATCAGGAAGACGCTT
>JAZNJK010000009.1:0-2640 GCA_045578005.1 Eubacteriales bacterium
GACCCACACGCAAACGGTTGGGGTCCATATGATGTAAACCTTTATCATCTTAGCGATGAGGAAAAGGCGAAACTCCGTCACTTGCCTACTTCTCTTGATGAGGCACTTGATGCGCTTGAAGCGGATAACGATTACCTAACCGCTGGCGGAGTATTCCCGAAGGAACTTATTTCCAACTTCATCAAGGCTAAACGCGCCGAAGTTAGCGAACTTGCGAAAATTCCAACACCTGCTGAATTTGACAAATACTACAATCTTTAACAAAAAACACCCTTCGGGGTGTTTTTTGTTAGTTATTATTGAAATTGTGCGTGATGTGTGCTAAAATTGAGATATAAAGCTTATGAGGTGGATTATGGGAAAATACGACCTTGTGATTATTGGCGGTGGTCTTGCGGGCGTTTGCGCGGGCATTTCAGCCTCAAGGCAGGGGGCAAGGACTTTAATTGTTGAGCGCTCGGGCTGTCTTGGCGGAGCAAGCACAAATGGGCTTGTCACCCCGTTTATGCCATACTGGACAGAAATAAACAAAGAGCGTGTGCCACTTTGCGGTGGTATTTTTGCCGAGATTTGTGACAGACTTCGCTCCAAGGGCGCGATGCTTTGGGAGAGCTTTTCCGAGGAGATTTTAAAGGAGCTACTAAACGATATGACGCTTGAAAGCGGTGCGGAGCTTCTGTTTCATGCTACTCTTTTCAAGGTAAATCGTGATAAAAATCGCATTTTGTCCGTAGATGTGGCTGTAAAAAGCGGTATTTTGAATATTGAGGCGGACTATTTTATTGATGCGTCGGGCGATGCGCTACTCACTTATCTTGCCGATTGTCCAACCGTTCAAGGGCGCAAGAGTGACGGGCTTTGTCAGCCAATGACACTGTGTTTCAGACTCGGAAATGTTGATACAGATGCGTTTTTCAGAAGTTGGAAGGAGCTTGACCGTGCTTACAAAAGCGCGAGGGAGTGTGGCGAAATTACAAACCCTCGTGAAAATATTCTCGTTTTCAGAACGCCTGTACATAATGTTTTGCATTTCAACTCAACAAGAGTTATAAGGCTAAATCCCACCTCGCCGTTTGACATAACGAGGGCGGAGATTATTGCGCGAAAGCAGGTTGGCGAGCTTTATGAATTTATGAAAAAGCACGCACAGGGTCTTGAAAACAGCTTTATTTTGGCTACTGCAAGTGAAATCGGCGTGCGTGAAAGCCGTAGAATTATTGGCGATTATGTGCTGACTCAGGACGACTGCAAGGGCTGTGTCAAATTTGAGGATGCGATTGCGTGCTGTAATTATGACATTGACATTCACAATCCCGAGGGTAGCGGAACGAGTCATTATTATTTTGGTGCGGGAGAGTATTACACTATTCCCTACCGTGCGTTAATCCCACAGGGGGTTGACAATTTGCTCGTTGCGGGAAGGTGCATTTCTTCCGATCATGAGGCGCAGGCGTCATACCGAATTATGCCTGTTGTTGCTTGCTTAGGTGAGGCGGCAGGTACAGCTATGTCGATTGCAATTCGGGGCAAGGCTTCGGTGCGCGAGATTAGTGTTTCGAAGCTTCAAGGCACTTTGCGCAAAAACGGTGCAATTATTAAAATTTGAGAGGTAAATATGGAAATAAACGATACATTACGGGGGATAAGGCTGTTTTTGTTCGATATGGACGGAACGCTATACCTTGGGAACAGGCTTTTTGATTTTACGCCCGATCTTCTTTCAAAAATCAGAGAAAACGGTGGGCGATATATGTTTATGACTAACAATTCGTCAAAGAGTGTTGCCGATTATATTAAGAAACTTGACAGGCTCGGAATTAAGAGTGAATATGATGATTTTATTACATCATCACAGGCGACAGCGTTCTATCTTAAAAAGCATCATGCGGGTGAGGTGCTTTATGTTTGTGGCACGGAGTCGTTAAAAACTGAACTTCGCCAAAACGGTTTTGAAGTCAGTGAGGAACTTGACAAAATCGACTGTATCGTTATGGGGTTCGATACTGAACTTACATTCAAAAAACTCCATGATGTGTCGTTTTTACTCTTAACTCGCCCCGAAATTCATTACATTGCGACTAATCCCGATTATGTTTGCCCTACCGAGTTTGGTAGTGTCCCTGATTGCGGAAGTGTGTGCGATATGCTTTATAATGTGTCGAAACGCAGACCTATCGTCATCGGCAAACCCGAACCGCTTATGCCACTTCTCGCTATGGAAATGGTTGGTGCAACTAAGGAACAAACGGCGGTTATCGGTGATAGAATTTACACCGACATTCGTAGCGGTGTGAGTGCGGGGGTAACGACTATTCTCGTTATGAGTGGCGAAACGACTCGCGAAATTCTTGATGCCTCGGATATCAAGCCCGATATCGTGCTTGATAGCGCCAAGGAAATTTTAGATGCGTTGATTTGATTTTAACAAAAGCGCCACACGGCGCTTTTGTTATGCGCATAAATTTTAAAAACCTATTGACAACATCGCCCCGTTGTGATAAAATTAGTAAGAATTTGCACAAATCGAGGTGTAGCGCATAAGTGACACTTCAAGAACACGAGCGTAGCGAAGTGTGATTGACTTAGTGGAACTTATACATGCGAGCGTAGTGAGTCGTAGTGGTAGCGCGCATGGTTCGG
>JAZNJK010000010.1:0-3819 GCA_045578005.1 Eubacteriales bacterium
CAACAGTATGCAAAGTTTCAACACTTAACTATGCCGACGGTAGCCTTTACACAGTATCATACGAAAAGGCAACAAGCGAACTTCAAGCCGTTTCAGTCGATGCTATCGTTCCTACCGTGAAAAAAGAAAATTTCTAATAAAAACACAAAAATGCGACACGCTGTGTCGCATTTTTATTATATTTTGATTTTATTACATCTCGCCTTTTAAGGATTTTTCGATTTCTTTTGCAATTTCTTGCATCTTTTCATCGTTTAGTTTTATGACTTGCCTATCGTAAGTTGCAATGCCGTTTGTTTCGTCCTCTACATCGGTGATTTGAGTGTAAATTGCACCGCAAAGCCCGTTTTTAATTTGCGGAATGACTTGCTCACGGTAGAGTGATACAACTGCGTTTTCAAAATCCTCTATCTTTTCAAACTTGCCATAGCCGTATGTTTTATACTCGTTTGCGCTATGGTCGGCAATTTTGCACGAATATCCGCCAAATTCACTTAAAATTATGGGGCGATGACTCTTTTTAAAGTCCTTAATTTTCTTAAAATAGATATGCTCACTCTCGACATCGGTGTCAGCCCCTTTGAACCAACCCGATGCGGTATCAATAACTCTTGTCGTGTCGAACATTTTTAATGTTTCGAACATTTTTTGACTGTCGATTTGTCCCCAACCTTCATTGAAAATTGTCCAATAAACGATACAGGGGTGGTTATATAGCGAGTGAACGGTCATTTTCATACATTCCGTAAAGGTTGCCCATTGCCAAAAGTTTCTTTTGGTTGCGCGTTTTTCTTTAAGGCTCTTAAATCCCAATGTGGGAAGAGCGGTATCGTGGAAGAACGAATATTTTCCGTTATTCACCATATCTTGAAAAACGAGCATTCCGTGTTTGTCGCAATAGTAATAGAAAAGTTCATGCTCGACTTTTATGTGCTTTCTCAAAGTGTTAAAGCCGAGTTTTTTCGCCATGAGAATATCGTTTTCAATGCTTTTTGGCGACACAGGGGTATAAATTCCCTCGGGATAGTAGCCTTGGTCAAGCAAACCGTGGAAGAAAATCGGCTCACCATTTAGAAGAATGCGTGGCACACCGTCAACCTCTTTTATATCAATCGTGCGCACCGCAAAATACGAATGGACTGTGTCCTTTCCGCAAATTAGGTCAAATTCATAAAGGAACGGGTCATCGGGCGACCATTTATGAGGGTTTTCAAGTTCAATTTCGCATACATATCCGTCAAAATCAAACACTTTTTCGCCCTCATCGGTCTTTAAAATGACCTTTCCACCGCTTACCATTTCCTTGCAATCGACAAAGATTTTCGCACCTTTATCGTTTGGCACGATTTTTACATCTCTGATGTAATTTTTCGGCACGATTTCAAGCCAAACACTTTTCCAAAGTCCGCTAACGGTTGTATACCACATTCCGCCACGCTTTTTTCTTTGCTTTCCATAGGGCATATTTACGCTGTTTTGCTTGTCAAATGCGTCTATTTGTATCTCGTTTTCGCCCTCACGCACAAATTCGGTAATATCGAAACTGTTTGGCGTTATTCCGTTAAGGATTGAAAACGCGTGTTCACCATTTATCGCTACTCTTGCGCTTTGGTCAACTGCGTCGATATTTAAGATAACGCGTGAGTCTTCTATTTTGTCAAGGGTGACGGTCTTTTTATACTTTATCAAATTTCCGATGCGTTTACCAATTCCCGATGCTTCACTCTCAGGGGGGAACGGGATGGTAATTTTGCCCTCGAAACCATCACAGTTTGAAATGCTCCACTCACCGTTTAAGGAAATGAAACTGTCCCTTCTCATTTGCGGACGGGGATAAACTTCGCTCCATTCGTTTCCGTTTAAGTTCTCGCTCTCGGGGGTTTTAAGGGTTTTTAGTTTAATTTTGCTCATTTTCGCTCCTCTTTTTTGCGGTCTTTACAACTCGCATAACTACAAGATAAACAGCAAGCACTACAACAACGACGAGTGCGCCGATAAAGATTTTCTCGTTAGGAATAAACGAGGTTGTGCCGTCGGTGTTCTCTATGGTTTCGGCATTTTTAAGTATCGCCTCACCTATCATAGGGCCGATAATGCCGGGGATTAACACTTGCGATGCGATACGAAGTCCTTGTAACATTCCCGACTTGTTTTCGGGGGTTTTTTCTCTTATTATCGCACCGAATACCGCCATACCGGCAAGGTAACCGCACATCATAAGGAGTGAGCCGATAAACACCATTGCGGTATTTTTCCATATCGACAAAACAACATAACCGAGAGTTAGCAAGGCAAGTGACGGATAAACGGACTTTTCAAATCCGAGTTTATCGTAGGCTCTGCCCCAAAAAACGGTGAATACCGATGCAAGAATGATTGCAGGTGCCATAATAAGCACATAGTTATCCATTTTTAGCCCCTCGGTATAGTAAAGAATGAGATAGGGCATAAAGATTTGAATTGATATGCCAAAAATGGCGAATGCGATGAAATATAGATACAGGGTTGCGTTTTCTTTAATTACGCTTGGACGAAATCCGTAGATGATGTTCTTAAAATAACTCTTGTTTTCGTCGGTTTTGATTTCGGGGTCACGAACAAGGAAAAATGACGCAATACCGATTAAGATAACCGCAACACCAATTACGATGAACACAATGCTCCAACTTTGCTGTTTCGAGAGGTCGAGTGACATAAATCCACCAAACACGCAAAGGATAGCGACAAGTGGCATCATTGAGTTTATACCCTCGGCTTTTCCACGGTTTTCGTTATCGGTAACATCGGTGAGCCACGCATTAAAACACGCATCGTTTGCGCTTGAACCGAAGAAGGTCATAACGCAGTCCATTATGATAACAAGTGTGATACAAACGGCGGGAACTGCGGTAATGGGCGCAAAATTTGACACGATATCGCGTCTAATTAGCGCAAAGGACAAAATCGAAATACCCCAAAGGATATATCCACCGGCAATGAATACGCGCCTTTTTCCAAGTTTGTCCGAGAGTGCGCCGATGATTAGTGTCGTTACCGTGGCACTTATCGCACTTGCCATAACCATTAGGGCAATATCCGATGGTGATGCGCCAAACATCTCGTAAATGAACACATTGAAATACATATTTTCAACTACCCACGCAATTTGTCCTGTGAGTGACAAAATCACAAGGGCGATATAAAATTTTGCTTTATTCTTTATCATGAAATTCTCCCTATGAAATACAGTCTTTTATAAGTAGGTATTTGAAAAGTTCATCACAACCCTCATAAATTTCTTTGAAGGCGGTTTCAAAATCACCGCTATACCAAGGGTCGAAAACATCTTTTTCGTTCAGTTTCATTATCTTTTCATCGGGGTCAGAGCCGAAAATCCTTTTCATATTCTTAATATTCGCCTCGTCCATACCGACAAAAACATCATAACTGTCGTAATCGTCACGCATTAGTTGTTTTGCACCGTGCCTTTTAAACTCTATACCGTGCGCCCTCAAAACCTCTTTTGCAGGGGGGTAAATATCGTTGCCGACACCATAGGGATTGATTTCCTCATCACTTGTCCCGCGTGAGCAACAAAACCACTCGTCCGACATTCCTCTTTTTCGAATTAAATCTTTAAAAATATATTCCGCCATCGGACTCCTACATATGTTTCCGTGGCATACAAACATTATTTTCATATTAGTCTCCTTTTATTGTTTGATTTTATTCTAACATTTTTAAATAAAAAAGTCAACTGATTAGATAAAGTTGGAAACAATTGCCTCAAACCGTGAGCCACGGTGGGCAAGGCGGTGCGGACCGCCCAAGTGCCTTGGG
>JAZNJK010000011.1:0-3251 GCA_045578005.1 Eubacteriales bacterium
GCCATGTCGTTCTGTGAGCCAAGGAGTTGGCACAATAATTTGTCTTCCTAAGACCGCTTGGCCTCCGACTTCAAGCAGATTACGATATGTTAATTGCGATAGCCGACTATTTCGGTGTTAGCATTGACTACTTGCTTGGACGAACCGAAAATCCAAATATGAACAAATAAAAGCACTCTTTTGAGTGCTTTTATTGTTTTGCTCGGTGATGTATCGAAATTAGGGTCTTTCTACTCGACTTCCACCCCATTCGACAACGGTAAATCCCTTGCGCTCAAAGCCTTCAAATTCTTGCGCTTCTATCTCGACCTCGGTATTTGATTTGTAGTATGCCATAAAGACTCTTAAAAGGCTATCGGGATTTGGATTGATTTCAAGCTTTGCAGTATCTGTGTAAGCATTTGTTTGGAACGAAATTATGTTGTATGGGTTTTCTTGCATAAGAGGTAGCCAATAGATGATAAATTCATTTGCCTCTCTATCGTTAAGTCCCTGTTCTTTAAGCGCCCATTCAAGGAACTGTGCAGTATCTTCTCCACGCACACAAAATCCTTTTGAAAAATCAAAGATTGTGTTTTGAACACCTTCCCAATAAAGCGCATAATATGTCTTTCCGTCAGGGAAAACGAGAGTGCCGTCGGGCTTAACAACAAAATTTTCCCAACCGTTATCTCCGTGCTCGGGATATGTGCAAGTGAGCTTGCCGTTTATGTCCACCTTAACAGAGCAAACAGTGTCACTGTCGGAATAGAGATATATTATAGGTTTTTCCGCTATTTCTTCTTCATATATCACAGGATAAATTTGTTCGGCAACAAATCTTGGCGGCTTTGTTTTATCATTAGGAACTTCTATTTTAGAATACTCGACACTTATTTCATCGCCTATGCACCACTCGTCAGTATCATCGCAAATGACATAAACAACCTCACCCCATTTTCGCGAATCCAATCCAAGCACAGGCTCGGTTTTCAGTATGTTTGATGAAATTTTTTCAACGATTTTAACTTCAATTTCTCCATTTTCTTTAACCACGCTAAAATCGTCAAGAGAAGAGGTCTCTTCCTTATTTTCGGAAGATGAGAACTCTTCATTTTCGCCGCAACCAAAAAGCGAAATACATAAAATCAGTGCAAGTAGTGTGCAAAACAATCTTTTCATAATATCCTCCTTTTGCCTATTTGCCGAATTATTTAACGGATTTGAACTTATCTTATTTTCATTTTATCACAATTTGTTGACAATGTCAAGTGACGGTTTGATGAAAAGTATGTGACGATTTAGTGAAATTGCACAAAAAGACGGTTTTGTTTTCGTGTATTTTAACAAAATTACACAAAAAGGGTTGATATATTGATTTTTTAGTGATAAAATTATAGTATGATATAAAATGAAGGCAAAGAAACGGTTTTGATGTTTGAGTTGCAATATTTCGGCTCGTTTATGCGTGAGCATAGCGAAGATTAAAGATTTGCGCTTTGACTTGACTCAACCTATTCTTGTCTAATTCAAAGAAAAGAGGAAAAAGACTATGGCAAAATTCATCACCAACAACATTAGAAATGTGTGCCTTATCGGTCACAGCGGAAGCGGTAAAACCGCAACTATCGAGTCAATGCTTTGGCGTGCGGGCGCAACCGACCGTCTTGGACGTGTTTGTGACGGAAATACTGTTTCCGACTACGACAGCGAAGAAATCAAGCGCCAAATTTCTATCGGACTTTCCGTTTGTAACCTTACTTGGAACGATATTAAGATAAACCTTCTCGACTGCCCAGGATTTTTGGGATTTGCAGGAGAGGTTGCAAGTGCGCTCAGGGTTTCCGATGCGTGCCTTATAACCGTTGATGCGAAATCGGGTATGGAAGTTGGAACTGAAATTGCTTGGTTCAACGCACTTGAAGCGGGACTTCCAAGAGCGTTCTTTATCAATAAATGCGACGATCCCGATGCCGACTTTGACAAGGTATTTGAGCAACTTCGTTCCGAATTTGGAAATGCGCTATGTCCTGTTTTCATTCCTGTTAAAGAGCCAAACGGCGTAACGATGGTTGACCTTATGACAATGAAGTGCTTCCGTTATCTTCCTAACGGTGAGCGTCAAGAGGAAGAAATGACTCCTTCCCGTCTTAGCGTTGCTCAAAAATATGAAGAAATCTTTATGGAAGCATGCGCTCAAACGAACGAAGAAATGCTCGAAAAATTCTTTGAGGGTGAAAAATTCAGTGCCGAAGAATGTGCAAACGCACTTCACGAAGGTATGATTACAGGTTCTATCGTTCCTGTTTGGTGCGGTTCTTCCGAAAATATGCGTGGTATTTATTCAATTCTTACATCTATCGCTCAATCCTTCCCTCGCCACACTGCAAAGAAGGTTGAAATGAGCGAGGACGGTGACGATATTGAAATCGAGCGCGAGGGCGAGTGCCGTCTATTCGTATTCAAGACAATTTCCGACCCGTTTGTAGGACGATTCTCATTCTTCAAGGTTATGAATGGCGAACTCAAAAAAGATATGGTGCTTAAAAACACCTCGACGGGTGCGGAAGAAAAGTTCTCTAAATTCTACACAATTTGCGGTAAAAAGCAGACCGAGGTTGACTCCCTTGCTTGCGGTGATATCGGTGTTATTGCGAAACTTTCGGGAACTAATACAAACGATACATTATGTGAAAAATCAGACACATCATACGCTAAAATTGCGTTCCCTGAGGCAAATATGACTATGGCAATCAAGACCGACGGCAAGGACGAGGACAAGGTTGCACAGGCGATTGCAAAGGTGCTTGATGAAGATAAAACAGTCAAGTTTGAAAACTTTGTTGAAACAGGCGAACTTCTTATCAAGGGTATTGGTGATGTTCACCTTGACACAGTTATTTGCAAACTCAAAAACAGATACGGTGTTAGCGTCCAACTACAAACTCCTAAAATTGCATACCGTGAAACCATCAAGAAAACGATTAGTGTTGAGGGTAAACACAAAAAGCAATCGGGTGGTGCAGGTCAATACGGTCATGTTAAGATTACATTCTCACACGGTGAAAACGAAGGTCTTACATTTACAACGAGCGTTGTAGGTGGTGAAGTGCCTAAGGGATACTTCCCTGCGGTTGAAAAAGGCCTTAGAGAATGTATGGCTTGCGGTCCTTTGGCAGGTTGCCCCGTTACGGGCGTGAAAGCCGTTCTGTATGATGGCAGCTACCACGACGTAGACAGTAAAGTCGGATCGTAGCCATGTCGTTCTGTGG
>JAZNJK010000012.1:0-5237 GCA_045578005.1 Eubacteriales bacterium
CAATAAGTCCCGAAATGCCACCAACCGAGCCGTGACAAAGCACCGCTATAAC
Organism: Eubacteriales bacterium; assembly: GCA_045578005.1. Taxonomy (GTDB): domain Bacteria; phylum Bacillota; class Clostridia; order Oscillospirales; family CAG-272; genus RGIG2000. Next base: position 53 of record JAZNJK010000012.1, read on the forward strand.
AAGTGCCACAACACCGACAATCATAATAATTCCTTGAATAAGGTTTGAATATGCTGTTGCCGTGTATCCACCCGCTACCAAATATACCGCAGTCAAACAAGCGATAAGTAGCATCCAAACCCAAGTATCAACACCGGGGAATATTGCGTTAAATAGTGAGCCAAGTCCTTTGTAAACTGCCGCCGAGTATGGAACTAAAAATACAAATATAACAACTGATGCAAGGATTTTTAAACCCTTTGAATTATATCTTTTATTAAAGAAGTCGGGCATTGTCTTTGCATCAAGGCTTTTTGTCATTTTTCTTGTCTTGTTAGCAAATAGCAACCAAGAGAGTAGACAACCGATAAGTGCGTTTCCAATACCAATCCAAATTGCACCAATTCCAATGTTCCAACCGTGCTGTCCTGCGTATCCGATGAAAACAACCGCCGAAAAGTATGATGTTCCGTAAGCGAAAGCGGTTGACCACGCACCAATCTTTCTTCCGCCAACCAAAAATCCGTCGAGAGTTTTTGATTTTCTATAACTGATAACACCGATTGCCGTCATAGCCAACGCATAGGCAACAAGACCGATAATCGTGAAAATTTGAGCCTTTTCCATATAATAATCCCCCAAAAGAAGTCTTTTTTCAAAAAAGTCTTGTTTTTTGTTCGATAACATTGTATAATACTTTTCAGCATTAGTCAAGCGAATAGTTTCAATGATTACTATCGAAATTTTCGATGATAAGGAGAGAACGATGGAACTTAAAAATCTAATCACATTTATTCATGTTGCCGAACTCGGTAGTTTTACAAAAACAGCCGAGCAACTTGGCTATTCTCAATCAACAATATCCTTTCAAATAAAGCAGTTGGAAGATGAACTTGGGTGTCTTTTATTCGAGAGAATAAACCATACAATCACCCTTACCGAGAGGGGACGGGAACTCGTTTCATACGCACATCAGGTGCGTGCCCTCACTGATGAATTTAAAGAAGGACTTGAAAAAGAGAGTGAGTTTAAGGGTCACATTCACATAGTAACTCCCGACTCCGTTTGCGAGGAACTTATACATAATTACTACATTGATTTCCATAATAAATTCCCGTCAATATCGGTTAAATTCACAACCGCCGACACAACGGATATGTTTGATATGCTTGACCATAATGAGGCAGATGTTATCATCACCCTCGACTCGCATACATATCAAAAGGACTATGTTATCTCAAAAGAAGAGCCACTTTCTATGCACTTTGTCGCAAAGGCGGACTCAAAATTTGCTAAAAAGAAAAATCTTTTGGTAAAGGATATAATAAACGAGCCGTTTATCTTGACGGAATACGGACAGGGCTACCGTCGTGTTTTCGATAGAGAACTTGCTAAAAAATCCCTTTCAATTACCCCCGTGCTTGAAATTGGAAGAACGGATATTATCACCTCACTCCTTGCAAAAAGCGATATGATATCATTCCTTCCCGATTTCGTTACAAAATCGTATGTAGAAAAGGGAACACTTTGCTATCTCGATGTTTGCGATATGAAAATTGATATTTGGAAACAACTTATCTACCATAAAAACAAATGGATTTCAAAGAGCCTTAAATCGTTCATCGACTTCGTCAAATCGTGCGAATTTTCAAACTAAAACAAAACGGCGTTGTATTGACAACGCCGTTTTTAAATAGATAATTTATAAAAATTAGGAACGATTGTTTTAAATCCCAACAGAGACGCCCCTGTGGGCAAGCGGTGAGCCACCGCGGGCGAAAAATCTTTTTAAATGTTAGGAGCGATGCTTTAAATTTAACTAAAACAAACGCATTCCAAATTCCGCATTCCGAATTCCGCATTATAGTATATCTATCTGGCACATTTTCATAGCATCGAGTGCGTTTTCGTGACTCTTTGGAGTGACACCTGCGCAACAAGACGAGTCAACAATGACCTTAACTTCGGGCAAAAATGCCTTAATTCCTATCGCGTTTGAAATTACGCAAATATCCGTGCAAAGACCAATAAAAGTAATTTCATCAATTTTCGCCCTTGCGTTTTCGCTTTCAAGCATATTGAATAGAGAAGACGAGCCGAAAGTTACCTTATTTATAGCCATACCATCTCTTAATTCATCAATCGACTTTTCGATTTCCCAACCCCAAGTGTCTTTGATACAATGCTTTACGGGTAAATTCTTGCCCTCTTGCGTTTCGAGGTAGTTTTCGTAGTGCGTGTCACGGGTAAAAAGCACCTCGCCGTCAAAACCTCGTATCTTATTCTTAACATTCTCGACAATAGCCTGTGCCTCTTTTGTTCCGAGCGCACCGCTGATAAAGTCGTTTTGCATATCAACTACAACTAAAAATTTTCTCATAATTTCCCCCTAAATTCAAAATGTTCGGCACATATGCCTCTTTAATCATATTCTATCATTTTTATTATCATAAATCAAGAGTAAGATAAATTTTGATTGATTTTATTATTAACTTGATTTTATTCTTAAAAGGTAGTAAAATAGAAATAGAGATATTTTTGCCAAAAGAGGTGATTTTATGATAGATATCGTATCGTGTGAGCAAATGAGAAATAGCGATTTTGCCACAATAAGTGGCGGAGTGCCAAGTATCGACCTTATGTGGCGCGCAGGACTTGGAATATATAACAGTGTAAAATGGCAAGGCAAGATAGGAATAGTTTGTGGTAGCGGAAATAACGCGGGCGACGGCTATGCCCTTGCGCTCATTCTTCACGAAAACAACATTCCTTGCGACCTTATTTTGCTTGGCGAAAAATTTTCAAATGATGGTGAATTTTACTTCAAAAAATGCCGTGATGTATCTATAAATGCGATAAAATACGATGAAAATATCGCCCTTGACACCTATGATATAATAGTTGATTGTATCTTCGGCACGGGCTTCAAAGGAAATGTTAGTGGCGTGTGCGCCGATATGATAGAAAAAATCAATAAAAGTGGTGCATATGTCGTTTGTGCCGATATAAATAGCGGACTTAACGGTGATAACGGAATGTGTTCTCTTGCCGTCAAAAGTGACTTAACCGTGTCAATAGGCACAAGAAAAAGCGGACACTACCTTGCTATGGCAAAGGACTATATAGGCAAAGTCGTAAATGTCGATATCGGCATTGATATAGTAGGTGAGCCGATGTCCCTTGTCGAGCCGAGCGATGTTAGTCTTGCGTTTAAACCGAGAAAATCGTTTTCACATAAAGGCACATACGGATATGTTGCAATCATCGGTGGATGCGACGATTACAGTGGCGCACCGAAACTTAGCGCACTTGCCCTCTCAACCCTTCGTGCAGGGGCAGGAGTTTCAAAAATTTGCGTTCCAAAATCAATATCAAATTGTGTCGCAAATATCATAATTGAGCCTACTATGTGTGCGTTATCCGAGAAAAACGGATATATAAAATTCGTTCCCGAGGAGATTGATAAAGTCTTGAAAGGTGTCCGTGCCGTCGCTATCGGTATGGGAATGGGGCAAGACTCTGACGCATATAAAATCATTTGCCACATTCTCAAAAATTACGAACTCACTTTGATTATAGATGCCGACGGGCTAAACGACCTTGCTAAAAACAACCAAAGTGTTTTGAGTGAAACAAAATGCACGGTTATCTTAACACCGCACATGGCGGAACTTTCTCGCCTAACAGGAAAAACGATTGCCGAAATTTATGAAAATCCGATTGAAATTGCCAAAAATTATGCCAAATCGCACGGAATAATTCTACTCTTAAAAGGCACATCAACAATCGTTACCGACGGTGAAAAAGTCCGAATTATCGACACAGGATGCCAAGGAATGGCAACTGCTGGTAGCGGAGATGTCCTGTCTGGCATTATGCTTGGCGTAGTTTCGCAAAATCCCATAAAGGAAGAAATGCTTCTTAATGTGTGCGCCTCGGCGTATATAAATGGTCTTGCGGGGCAAATGGCACAGGAGCAATATGGCGAGGTGTCTATGATTAGCACCGATACAATTTCGAAAATTGCCGATGCGATAAAATCCCTTCCAAAAAATTGATGAAAAAATAACGCAAATAAGCCTTACTCATTTTCTTAACTCAAAGCAAATATTTTTTGAATATTTATTCAAAACGCTCATCAACCGATGGGCGTTTTTGCTTGCTAATCTTTGAAAAAACTTATTTTTTGAGGCGATACGGTGACTAAAAAACGCAAAAAACCTCAAAAAATGAATAAAAAATCCATTACCATATTGACAAAGCCCGCTTAATTGTTATATAATTAATATATTATTTTTTGCGCACACTTTTATTTTGCGCGATTAATTAAAACAATAGAAATGAAATAAAGGTGAAAAAATGATTTGGTCAAAGAACGAAACCCTCTCGCGAGAGGAAATGAACGCTTTACAACTTGAACGACTAAAAGAAACCGTTTTTCGAGTATATGAAAAGGTTGAGCCTTACCGTCGTAAAATGGACGAGATGGGAATAAAACCCGAGGATATAAAGTCCCTTGCCGACCTTTCAAAACTTCCGTTTGTAACAAAACAGGATTTAAGAGATAACTATCCGTTTGGACTGTTCGCAGTCCCAAAGGATGAACTAATTAGAATACACGCATCATCAGGCACAACAGGAAAACCAACTGTCGTAGGCTACACTAAGGGCGATATGGATGTATGGACCGAGTGCGTATCAAGAATTGCGGTTGCAGGCGGTGCTAAACCAACCGATGTTGCTCAAATTTGCTTCGGCTATGGTATGTTCACAGGTGCGCTCGGTCTACACTACGGACTTGAAAACATCGGTGCAACAATCGTTCCTTCATCGACAGGAAACAGCGAAAAGCAAATTATGTATATGAAGGATTTCGGCACAACCCTTTTGGTCGCAACCCCTTCGTATGCTTTAAGACTTGCCGAGGTTGCAAGAGAAATCGGTGTTGACCCAAAAACCGACCTTAATGTTAAAATCGGACTTGTCGGTAGTGAACTTCTAACTGACGCTATGCGTGAGGAAATGCACAAATATTGGGGCGACGATATGCTCATTACCTCTAACTACGGTATGAGCGAACTTATGGGCCCCGGTGTTTCGGGCGAGTGCGAATATGCCGACGGAATGCACATAAACGAGGACTTCTTCATTCCCGAAATCATCAATCCCGAAACAGGTGAAGTGTTGCCCGAGGGCGAATGGGGTG
>JAZNJK010000013.1:0-4124 GCA_045578005.1 Eubacteriales bacterium
CGCTTGGCCTCCGACTTCTATTGAAAGTGCCTTGAAGTAGCAAATCCAAGAGCCACCTGTGGCAAGACCGGAAAGGGCTAAAAATATAAGAGATTTTGGGGGAATTTCGGTGATTGTTGATTGTGAACCGACAACAAAAACCATAATCCAAGCAAAGATGAGAACGACGACTGTGCGAAGTGCGGTTGCAAGGTCGGAGTCGGTTTTCTTTATACCGCATTTGGCAAGGATTGAGGTAAGTCCCGCGAAAACGGCGGATAAAACGGCAAAAATAAGCCAAAGCATAGATAATTTTCCTCGTTATTTTAGTATTTTTTTGATTATCCAAAGTTGGAATTTCTTTGGAAGGATATTTAAAAGGAGCAAGAGTGGATTTCTATTGATGCTATATGCAAAACGCGGTTTTTTCTTTTCTATGATACGCACGCTCTTTTTAGCGATTTTTTGTGGTGGAACACTCCTTGCCTCTACACTATTTACGATTTTTTTAAATCTTGTGGCATTACAGGAATAGAGTTTTGTTTGCTCGCAAAATTTATCAAGGGCATTCATTGACGCACCAAGCATTTTTGTTTCAACTGCGCCCGCACGAAGAACACTTACTTTAATTCCAAGAAGTTGAAGTTCCATAGCGAGGGAGTATGCGTATTTATCGAGTGCGGACTTGGTTACGGCATAAATTCCTGTAAAGGGCAAAGGGTCAAGAGGGGCGAGTTCACTTGTTGTTATGAGAATTTTACTTCCGTTTTTAAGAAGGGGAAGAAAAATTTTATTAACAAGATAAACACCTCGAAAGTTTATGTCGAAAATGCGATCGAAATCTTCGGTTTTCATTTCGACCAATGAGTTTAACATATACACTCCCGCAAAGTGGATAATGGCATAGAGGTTGTCCGTTTGGGATTTAACCTTATCAAATGCCTCGGATATGCTTTGCTCCGATGTGATATTTGCGCATATAGGAATAATTCCGTCATTTTCTACATCTACATTCAAATCGAGAGCAAAAACTCGAAATCCTTGTGATTTTAGCAAGTCTATTGTCGCCTTGCCCATTCCACCATATGCGCCTGTTACTAATATACTTTTCATTTTATTCTCCATTATGGCAAAGAGTGACCTGCCGAGCGGTAAATTTCATACCATTCGGAGCGCGTTAGGACTATGTCACTTGCCTTGCAAATTTCACCGAGTCGCTCGGGGTTCATCGTTCCTGCTATTAGTTGCATATTGGCAGGGTGTCTTAAAATCCATGCAGTAGCAACTCCCGTTTTTGTTATTCCGTATTTTTCACCGATTTCGGCGAGTTTTTCATTAAGTTTAGGGAAATTATCGTTATCAATAAATGTTCCGCCAAAAAATCCGTGTTGGAAGGGTGACCACGCTTGAATTGTCATACCTTTTATGCGAGAATATTCAAGCACTCCGCCATCGTGCATAACGGAATCGGAGTTTTTCATATTCATATTCATTCCCGAAGTGACCATTCCAGCCTCGGTTATCGAAAATTGAAGTTGATTTGCGATAAGGGGTTCTTTAACTGCGGTTTTGAGAAGTTCAATTTGCATCGGGTTATGGTTAGATACGCCAAAATTACGCACCTTCCCGCTTGATTTAAGAATATCAAACGCCTCGGCAACCTCTTCGGGTTCCATTAAAGTATCAGGGCGGTGTAATAAAAGCGCATCAACATAGTCAACACCAAGGCGCGACAGGCTACCTTCGACCGAGGAGATTATATGCTCTTTTGAAAAGTCAAACTGTCCGTCGTGAATGGCGCATTTTGTTTGGATAAAGATATTATCGCGAATGTTTTTATGGTGCGATAGATACTCTCCAAAGAGTCTTTCCGAGTTTCCGCCACCGTAAATGTCGGCATGGTCAAAATAATTAATTCCGTTTTCAAGTGCTGTGTCTATAATCGCATCTACTCGCTTTTTATCAAGTTGACTCATTCTCATACAACCGAGAGATACGGCAGATGCTTCTATATTTCCGATTTTGACAGTTTTCATTTTGCTCTCCTTGAAATCAATAAAATCTCTATACTTTCATCATAACATTAAATTAAGAATTTTGCAAGAGTGTTTTTGAAATGAGTATGGTTTAGCAAAAGTTTGTTTTCTATTGACACAGGGTTGGGTGTTTGGTATAATTGAGGTAACGATTACATCAAGTGGGGGAAGTTATGGATTTCGAAAAGGGGATTGAGGCTCTGATCAAAGATATGAGGGGCGAAAATGAGGTTTATTTCGACTCGTTTTGCGACTCGGTTTTGCTTACGGACTACGAATGTGAAAATGGCATTTGGACAGGGGCGTTACAAAAGGCACTTAACGAACATTCGACAATTATAATTCCGTCGGGAGAATACACGATTGACGGCTCGGTTACAATTCCGTCGGGGCGCAAAATTATAGCAAGTGACGGTGCGATAATTCGCTTGGCACAGGGTGTCAAAGTGTTAATGATGAAAAATTCAAACACTGTTGACGGCACACACTTCCCTATCAAAAACCACGAGCGAAACGAAGGAATTTGCGTCCAGGGTGGCACTTGGGTTGACTGGTGTGAGCACCGAATGGGCTACGGCAAGTCGGGAATGAGTGATAGTGAGCGAAGTCTTTACGGTATTTCTACAATGATGCTTTTTGAATGTGTCAACCGCCTTACTCTTCAAAATATGGTATTTAGGAACTGCGGTGGATTTGCAATTCAACTCGGTGAGATAAAAAATGCGGTGATTGAAAACATTCGTTTTGAGAACTGTTTTGCCGATGGTGTGCATATAAACGGAAATGTTGAGAATATTTATGTTGGCAACATCAGTGGTGAGGTTGGCGACGACCTTGTTGCGTTCAATATGTTTGACTGGCAAGATTCATCAATAAATTTTGGTCCTTGCAAAAATGCGATTTGTGAGAATTTGACTCTATCGCAAAGCAGTCACTACAAGGCACTTCGCATTGAGACGGGAATTTACACTTTCGATGACGGTGAAACGGTTGACTGCTCACTAAACAATGCGATTTTTAGGAAAATCCGCGGAATTAAGACATTTAAGTTATACTGTCAAACTCCTGTATACTTCCCCGAAAGTGGTCCTGAACGCGCAGGGGTTGGAAGTGGTGACAATATTCTTTTTGAAGATATTGAGATTGACCTTGACTCGCCTATTGACCTACTTGACGAATACCTTAATTCTCACCCTATCAAGGGAACGATTGCGGGATTTGAACTTGGGACGAACATTGGAAACTTATATCTTAAAAATATCGATATTACGCTACATAGGGACACTTATCCGCTTTCCTATCTTGCGTGTATAGGTCCGAAATCGGTCCGTTTTGCTAACGGGGGCGAGGTGTTTGATCCTTATCTTTCATCAAAGGTTGAAAACCTTTACATTGAAAATGTTAGAATAAATGGTGATGTGCCAAATGACATTACGCCTTTCGTCAAGGAAATCGTCTTTGACCATCTTTATGATGATATTCCGTCCACAGGGTGCGGTAAAATTGAAAAAATTATCTACAAAAAATAACAAAAGGTATCTCGTTTGAGATGCCTTATTTTTGTGGAATTTATTAAAGCAAGGGTTTAACGACATTTGGAAAATCACGGTAGTCGTCAATTTCAAGATAATTGAAATCGGAAAGGTAAACGCTTTCGTCGTTTCCGCCCTGTCCGTAATCGTCACCGATGTAGACGACCTCATCGTGAGCGATATTATGCTCTTTACAGTAAAGGTCGAGTGCGTAATATTTATTGTAGGGTTTTGGCGACATATCAAACGATGATGAGCCACCTACGAAAACATTATATTCGGGAAAAAGGTCACACACCTCGCCATAAAATGCTCTACGCTTACTCCTATCGGGGTCGAATGCGAGTTTATCTTCTTGGATTGCTTTTGTGCCGAGAATCGGGAATGTAACACAACCCGACACATGATACTCTACATTATCGCCACGGAAGGTGGTAAAGCCATATTTTTCACGAAGGAAAGTTACTCTTTTTTCGACACTTGGGCGGTCAATTTCAAACACTTCATCACGGATTGTGACAATATCGTTTGTTTCGGGGTTATAGGTTGCGTATTGAAGTCCGTAGTTGCCGATTAT
>JAZNJK010000014.1:0-9251 GCA_045578005.1 Eubacteriales bacterium
CCTACTAAACGAAGTTGGAGTTTGCCACCCAAGGCACTTGGGATTAGCAACCGATGGTGAGCATAACATCATACATATCTTCGAAATATTTACGACGCTCAGCACAAAGTTCTTTCATCTTGTTAACTTCTTCTTCGCTAAACTTGTCAAGGTCACCATCTTTGAGTTTGCCCTTGAACATTCTGTCAACGATAAGAGCCCATTTGATTTCAGTGGATACAATTTTGTCATTTCTTGAACAAATAACAACATCACTTTGACCTTGAAGGAGAAGGTCAACTGCCTTGTCGCCCATAACGGAAGCGAGTGAGCGGTCTCTTAATGTAGGAGTTCCGCCACGAACAATGTGAGCAGGGCGAACAAATCTTGTTTCAATGCCTGTATTAGCCTCAATTTCCTTTGCAAGTGACTCAGAGAATGCTCCGCCCATACCCTCGGCAACAACAACTACAAAACTTTGTTGTCCGCCCTGGCGGAGTTTCTTCATTTTAGCATAGAGTGCCTCTTTATCAAAAGGCATTTCGATAAGCGCAACACCAACCGCATTAAGCGCAATACCTGTCTCAATAGCGATATAACCTGCATCTCTACCCATAACCTCAATAACGATGCAACGGGAGTGTGATTCGGAAGTATCTCTTAATTGGTCGCCAAGACGAACAATAGTGTTCATTGCTGTATCATAACCGATTGTGTAGTCAGTTGCGGTAATATCATTGTCAATAGTGCCGGGGATACCGATACAAGGAATACCACGAATGCTAAGGTCAGTAGCGCCTCTAAATGTTCCGTCACCGCCAATACAAACAAGACCGTCAATGCCGTTTTTCTTGCAAGTAGCAATAGCCTTTTGCATACCCTCTTCATATTTGAAAGCGTCACAACGGGCGGAGTAGATGGCTGTGCCACCCTTTGAAATTATATCACTTACATCATTTGTGGTAAGTGGTTTGAGGTTTTCGTCAATAAGTCCTGCATAACCACCAATAACACCAACAACCTCAACACCACGAGCAAGAGCAGAGCAAGTAACACTCTTTACCGCTGCGTTCATTCCGGGAGCGTCACCACCTGATGTCAAGATACCGATTTTCTTAAATTTCTTTTGTTCCATAACAAATTTTCTCCTTCCAAAATGGAAAATATATTAAATCCAAGGGATATTTTACCATATAACTGTAATAAAATCAATAGTTTTATTAAATATATACTCAAAAATCAAACCTAAAATCACGCCGTAAGAAGTGATAGGACAAATTCAATTAGCAGACGCGTAGCCTCGTGCCTAATTTCGTCACGGGAAAACGAGGGATTGATTTGTAGACGGGTAGAATGGACATTCCCATCTATAAAAGCGCCGATGTAAACCGTGCCAACAGGCTTTTCCTTTGTTCCGCCACCAGGACCTGCAATTCCCGTTGTGCTTATGCCAATATCGGTATAACACGCCTTTGCAACGCCCTTTGCCATTTGCATAGCGGTAGTAGATGATACCGCACCCTGTGTCGCTAAAACGGACTCCTCAACGCCCAAAATCCCCATCTTGACCTTGTTATCGTATGAAACGACTCCGCCGTAAAAAACCTCGCTCACGCCCGCAATATCGGTAAAGTGTTTAGCCACAAGACCGCCCGTGCAAGACTCCGCTACGGAAATCGTCAATTTTTTCTCTTTAAGTAAGGAAACTAACCTCTCAAATAATTCAGTCATAATAACTCCTTCGACACTAAAAATCGGTAAATAGTAAAGATGTAAAATATATCGTTACTCATATTTTACCATAAAAAAACGCATTAAGCAAGAAAAATCAAATATTCTATTGACAAAAAGGAAAAAATGTTGTAAAATTACTATGTAAGTATTGTTACTTTAAAAGGAGAATATGAAAATGAAAAGAATAATTGCACTTTTACTCGCACTTATCTTGTGCTTTGCAATGCTCATATCTTGCGGTGATGACGATGAAAGTTCATCAAGCGAAGGTGGAGAATCACAATCTGAACAAGGTGGCGAAACTGTTGACCTTGGCGATGTTGGAGAACTTCCAAACGACTCTTATGAACCCGGCGATAACATCGTAGAATTCAAATAATTTTTAAAATTGAATAATTACCTTCCAATCAGGAAATACTCCTTGCATTGGGAGGTTTTTATTTTATGAAAAAGACAAAAAACGCATTTAAAATTTTAACTACATTTATCCTTGGCATACTTATCTTTTTGTTCATATGGAGCATTATTCCAACAAGAGAGGAGTGCGAAATTTATAACTCCACAATTCGCCTTCATGTCCTTGCAAACTCCGATAGTGAAAAGGACCAAAACGCTAAATTAAAGGTCCGTGACAGTGTGCTTGAACACATCTCAACCTATAAAAGCGAAAGCAAAGAGCAAACCCTTGCACTTATTATGGAGGATAAGGAAAAACTTGAAAAAATAGCCGAGGAAACGCTCAAAAAAGAGGGCATTTTAGAAAATGTAACTCTTGAAATCGGCAAGGAAGATTATCCTACAAGAAATTATGCGTCCTTTTCCTTGCCTGCCGGCGAGTATACCTCGGTTAGAGTCGTAATAGGTGAGGGCGAGGGACAAAATTGGTGGTGTGTCCTCTTTCCGCCAATTTGCACAGCCGAGGCAATCGAATACAATGAGGAAACATATATAGATGTAGGACTGACAAAGGACCAATATTTTATGATAACAGGCACAAGCCCCGAATACGAAATCAAATTCAAACTCCTCGAAATTGTATCCGAGGCATTTGGCACAAGGCAGTAATGCTGTGTAAATGGGAACAGTTTTGCCTTACTACCCAACGCAAAACAATCAGTCTAATTTAGAAACGATTGTTTCAAATCCCACAAAAACAAACACATTCCAACCACCCCACTCCAAACACCGAATTATCAAAAAGGCACTTGAAAGAGTGCTTTTTAATTTTTCTATTGCAAATTTGCAAAAAAGGTGTTAATATATATTATACTCACATAATATTAACAGGCGAAAAGGAGAAAAGCGTGTTTGGATATATAAAACCCACAATTCCCGAACTTAGAGTAAAGGAATTTGAACTGTATAAAGCAACCTACTGCGGTCTTTGTCGCACAATGGGAAAAACCACGGGATGTGTTTCAAAAATGACTTTAAGTTACGATTTTGTCCTTCTCGTTCTTTTAAGAAAAGTGGCTAACAACCTTAAAGGCGAGGTCAAAATGCGCAACTGTGTCGTTCATCCGTTCAAAAAAAGACCAATGCTCGAAATTGATAGCGACCTTGAATATTGCGCAAAAGCAAGCGTTATCCTAACCAAATTGAAGTTAAAAGACAACATAAATGACACTCACGGATTTCGTCGTCTTATAGCCAAAATCGTGGGACTTGTGTCGTTATTTTTCAAAAAAACCGACCCAAATTTAAAGGAATTCGAGTCTAAAATTGAAGAGAAAATAAACACTCTTAGCACACTTGAAAAGGAAAAATGCGACTCAATAGACACGGTTGCATCAATTTTTGGCGACCTTCTTTCCCTCGTCGCATCTTATGGCGTAGAGGAGAAAAATGCCACCCTGTGTGCGAAAATCGGCTATCATCTCGGAAAATGGATATACATTATCGACGCTTTTGATGACCTTGAAAGCGATATTAAGTCGAAATCGTTCAATCCAATAGCCCTTTCGTTTGGCGCAACACCGAGCGAAGATGATAAGTTCCTTGTCAAAACCGCCCTTATGCTTGAACTTGATGAAATGAGTAAAAGTGTTGAGGCACTTGATTTTTCGTCGCACCGAGATGTCGAGGGAATAATCAAAAATGTCATCTATGACGGAATGGTTAGCCAAACTAATAAAATCCTAAATGTTAAAAGTGTGTGAAATCCCTTTACATTTTAGGCTCAATGTGATAGAATAAATGAAACGCAATCTTATTTTGCAATCATATTCCACTATTTCGCAATCCAATTCCAACGGAGGAAAATTATGAAAGATCCATACAAAGTGCTTGGCATTTCTCCAAGCGCAACTAATGAAGAAGTGAAAAAAGCGTATAAAGCGCTTGCTGTTAAATATCACCCCGATAATAACGACGGACCGATGAGGGATTTTGCCGAGGAAAAAATGAAAGAAATAAACGAGGCATATGACGAAATCCTTAAAATGAGGACCGAGGGTGGCTCAAATAATTCAAATAGCGGAAACGGAGCAAGCGGAGAAACTGCCGAAATGCTCAAAACCGCCCGTCGCAAAATCACCGAGAGCCAATTTATTGAGGCGGACCTAATTCTTGACCAAATTGCAAACAGCGAAAGAAATGCTGAATGGTATTTTCTAAAATCCTGTGTTTACACTCAAAAGGGAATGTTTATCGACGCACTCAAATTCGCAAATCAAGCGTGTCGTATGGACCCCCAAAACGGAGAATACCGACTTTTCCGCGATAATCTTCAAAGTCGTGGAAACGGATACGGTCAAGGCACAACTTCCCGCCCCGGCAATGCTGGTTGTGATATGTGCGATGTTTGTTCACTCCTTATTTGTCTTGATTGCCTCTGTCGTTAAGGCAAGGTGAAAATATGAAGAACACAAAAAAACTTACCTTTTGCGCAATTATGGGCGCACTTGGTGTGGTGTTCCTGTTTATCGGCTCACTTCTTGAAATGTTCGATTTATGCACAGTCCTTCTTTCCGCACTTCTCATATTTATCGTTAGAGAAGAACTCGGTGGAGGTAGCGCAATGGCAACATACGGAGTGTGCGCAATCATATCGGTTTTGCTCCTTCCTGTAAAGACTGTTGCTATCGAATATGTCGTTTTCGGTTTTTATCCCGTTTTAAGAGCCGTGATTGAAAAACTTCCCAAGGCACTATGTATCATCGCAAAAGCAATATATATGGTTCTTAGCACCGCACTTATCCTGTTTACATTAAGGTTTTTCTTCACCGCAGGTGAGCCAACTCCGCTTTATATTGATATTGTTACGGCAGTTATGGGACTTGTGTGTCTTGTTTTAGTCGATATTGTCTTCAAACGCTTTTCAAAACTCTATCATAATAAAATACGCAAAACACTTCGCATAGACAAATTTTTCGATAAATAGATCAAACTCACCCCAAAAATTCGTTAAAAAGTTCAAAAACCGCGCTATTTTAAGGCGCGGTTTTATTAATGTATACAATATTTTGAGAAAAAAGTTGACAAAAGCACCTAAAATATATTAAAATATATGTGTATAAAATTTTTAATATTAGAGGATATAAAAATGTTTAGAAGCATGACCGCCTTTGCAAGGGCAAGACAAAGCGTAAATGGTAAGGATATTACCGTCGAAATAAAGTCAGTAAACAACCGCTATTTTGATTGTAGCGTAAAGATATCAAGACTATATAGTTTCCTTGAAGACAAGGTAAAACAACACATTCAGGCAAACGGAATATCGAGAGGTAAGGTAGAGGTATATATCAGTGTCGATGTCCTTGAACAACAGGGAGTTGAAATTGAACTTGATACCGCATATGCACAGTCCTACATAAACGCACTTTATAAGTTGAGAGATACTTTTGGACTCTGCGACGACATTACAACTTGCAAAATCGCATCAAACCGTGATATCTTCAATGTTAAAAAACCCGAGGACGATATCGAGGGCGATTGGCAAGATATTCGCACCGTTGTCGATGTCGCACTTGCGGAATTTCTTAACCGCCGTGCTACCGAGGGAGAAAATCTTCTTCGAAACATCAGAGAAAAGATTGACAATATCAAAGGATTTGTTTCACAAATTGCTAAAAATTCCGAAACCGACACAAAGGAATACGCAAACAAACTTGAAGAGAGAATTGTCAAATTCCTTGACGATAAGTCAATTCAAATCGATCCACAAAGAATTCTTACCGAGGTTGCAATCTTCGCCGATAAAATCGCAATAGATGAGGAACTTGTTCGCCTTGACAGTCACTTTGACGCATTCGAGGAAATCGTAGCATCAAATGAGCCTGCGGGAAGAAAACTCGACTTCCTCGTTCAAGAAATGAATAGAGAAACAAACACAATGGGTTCAAAGGCATCTAACGCAAACACCGCACACCTCGTTGTGAACATTAAAAACGAACTTGAAAAAATTAGGGAGCAAATACAAAACATAGAGTAATGAAACTGATAAATATAGGATTTGGAAATATGCTCCTTGATGAGCGTGTTGTTGCCCTCGTCTCCCCCGACTCCGCCCCCGCTAAAAGAATAGTGTCAGAGGCAAAGGATTCGGGAAGGATAATTGACTGCACGGGCGGACGGCGCACAAAGAGCGTTATAATAACCGACTCCGACCATGTAATCTTGTCCGCACTTGCAAGCGATAAGATTGCCGAGAGATTAAACGGAGCGGAAAATGACGATAATGGAGGTAACGATGGATAACGGAATTTTATTTGTTATTTCAGGACCGAGCGCAAGCGGTAAAGGAACGGTTGTAAAGAGCCTTCTTTCAATGTTTGACGATGTAGGTCTTAGCGTTTCGGCAACTACAAGAGAACCGCGAGAGGGTGAGGTAGACGGACAAAGTTATTTCTTCATCACAAAGGAAGAGTTTGAGTCCCGTATTGCCCGTGGCGAAATTCTTGAACACACCGTGTATAACAACCAATATTACGGCACACCATATACAGGCGTTAAAAATGCACTCGATAGCGGACGCGACATAATCCTTGAAATCGAGGTTGATGGCGCTTGCCAAGTAAAGAAGAAATTCGGTGATAACGCAGTTACCATAATGCTCACCCCACCCGATTTTGCAACACTCGAAGCAAGACTTAGAGGAAGAAACAGCGAAAAGAGTGAGGAAACAATAAAATGGCGTTTGTCAAGGGCAAAGGAAGAAATAAAACTCCTTCCCGAATACGATTATTGGGTAGTAAATGAAGACGGACAGGTCGATGCTTGCGCCATTCTAATTCACAAAATAATCGAGGCGGAAAGAGTAAAGCGCAAAGGTGTCCAAACCGAAGAAGAAAAAGCGCTTGTTGACCTTGCAAACAGCCGAAAGACAAACATAAACACAGACGAAATTATTAAAAAATTTATATAAATCGAAAATACAAGGAGTAAGAAAAATGATTTACCCATCAATTCAAGAACTTTTGAAAAAATCAGAGGACGAAAACGGAAACGAGAGACTTAATAAATACACTCTCGTAATGGCAAGTGCAAAATGCGCTCGTATCATCACAAACGATAACAGAATGAAGAAAATCAACGAAAAGAACAGTGGTGAAAGACGCGATTATAAGAAAGATCCACCAAAGGAAGAAAAGGCAGTAAGCACCGCTGTAAAGGAACTCAAAGCAGGTTCATTTGAAGTATTCTTCGAGGGTGAAGCAGGATATGATGAATCAATCGTTGATGTTCGCACAATCGATATTGACCTTGAGGCTCAAATCAAGGCTATGGAAGAAAAAGAAAAACTCGAATCAAGACGCGCACTTGATAGAAACGATAAGGTTCGTTCTAACAAAGAAGACGATGAAGAAATTGATACAACCGACCTTATGGGCGCAACCGAGGTTTATGTTGAAACTTACGGAATGGACGAAAGATATGAAGATCCGTCAATAAACGACGAAAACAAATAATCAAAAATCTAACAGTAAAACTTTAACTGTCATAGGAGGGGGACGGTATTATGAAATATGTAATGGTTCATGTATTTGATGTGCCGTATCCCGCCGACAGGGAGTATACATATTCCATTCCCGAGGAATATGAAAACACCGTTGCAGTAGGTAGCGTTGTAATCGTTCCGTTTGGAAAATCCGATAGGCAAAAAAATGCGGTAGTAACTAATTTAAGCGATAAATGCGAGTGCAAAGTGGTAAAGCCAATTATCTCGGTAATGAACGAGTATTTTTGGCTCGATGCCGATATGCTCTCGCTTTGCCATTTTATGAAGACGCAAACTCTTTGCACCATAGGTGAGGCAGTGCGTTGCATTGTCCCTGCCGTGTCAATGGCATCAAAAGTGCTTGAAAAATACCGTGTAACCGACAAGTCAACAAACCGTCTTGGCGGTGAATATACTGATATATATTTCGAGATAGAAAAAGAACCCGATATCACCCTTGATAAATTAAAGACTCGTTTTGTAGCACCAAAGGAAAAACTGTCTTGGCTATGCCAAAACGGATATATAACAAGGCGCGTCGAAATTGAGGAACAGGATAAAACGAAGTATGAGGAAATTATTTCTCTTGCAATCTCAAAAGATGAGGCGTTTTCCTTGCTCGATGAGTCGAAATTAAGAGGTGAACGGCAAAGGGCGGTTATTCGCGCACTGTGTGAATTTGAAACACTCACCGATAAAGCACTTGCCGAAATATCGCAAGCCCCACGCACAACAGTCTTAACCCTTGAAAATAAGGGATATATCAAGATTGACCGTGTTGCGATAATGCGCGACCCATACCAAAGCGCAAAGGAAGGAAAGAGCGAGGATGTTGTCCTAAATGATGAGCAAACAGAGGCTCTTAACACCCTTAAAGGACTCTATGAAACAAATGAGCCGAGAGGGGCGCTCCTTTACGGCATTACAGGAAGCGGAAAAACAAGCGTCATCAAAAAGATGATAGATGTTGTCGTTTCAAGTGGTCGAAGTGTTATCGTTTTAGTTCCCGAAATTTCCTTGACACCGCAAACCGTGTCCGTTTTTTGCGGATTTTACGGAGAGCGCGTGGCAGTCATTCACTCAAATCTTTCCGCGGGTGAAAGATTTGACGCATATAGAAAAATCAAAGACGGTGAGATTGATGTCGTAATCGGCACTCGTTCCGCAGTCTTCGCTCCGCTTAAAAACCTCGGTATGATTGTAATCGACGAGGAGCAAGAGCATACCTATAAATCCGATACAAGCCCGAAATATCTTGCTCACGATATCGCAAGAGCAAGATGTGCAAGGTCAAGCGCACTTATGCTTCTTGCATCGGCAACCCCATCACTTGGCTCGTATTATAAAGCGACAACGGGCGCATATACCCTTGTGAAAATATCAAAAAGATACGGCACGGCAACTTTGCCCGATGTCATTATTACCGATATGAAAAGGGAAAGGTCAAACGGTAATGTAACCGCGTTTAGCACTAAACTTGCTACTCTTATGGCAAGAGGTATCGAGGACGAAAAACAAGCGATTTTGTTCCTAAATAGGCGCGGATACCATAGCGCAGTATCGTGCACCGAATGTGGTAAAGTCGTCGAATGTCCGTCTT
>JAZNJK010000015.1:0-6568 GCA_045578005.1 Eubacteriales bacterium
GCAACCTATACTGTTGAGGCTCTTATGCACGACGGAAAGGCACTTCAAGGCGGAACGTCGCACAACTTCGGCGACGGATTTGCAAAGGCATTTGATATTCAATATCAAGATAAGGATAATACCCTTAAATATTGCCACCAAACATCATGGGGTGTTTCTACAAGAATTATCGGTGCTATCATTATGACTCACGGTGACGATAACGGACTCGTTCTCCCACCAAAGGTAGCGCCTGTTCAAGTCGTTGTAATTCCTTGCGCTCAACATAAACCCGGTGTTATCGAAAAAGCAACCGAAGTATATAATAAGGTAGGAAAGTTTGCAAGAGCGAAGATAGACATTTCCGATAACTCACCAGGTTGGAAATATGCCGAGTATGAAATGAAAGGTGTTCCAGTTCGTCTTGAAATCGGCCCAAGAGATATTGAAGCAAATCAGTGTGTTCTTGTTCGTCGTGACACAAGAGAGAAGAAAATTGTTTCTCTTGACAACCTCGAAAGTGAAATTACCGCACTTCTCGATGATATTACCGTGTCACTTTATGAAAAGGCATCTGAAAACAGAAAAAATAGAACATTCACCGAAACCGACCTTGAAAGTTTCATAAATACCGCAAAAACAAAGTCGGGATATATAAGAGCGCATTGGTGCGGAGACCTTGAGTGCGAATTAAAACTCAAGGAACTTGCCGATGTAACCTCACGCTGTATGCCATTTGGAGAGCAGGACAGCGAGGGCGAGTGTATCGTATGTAAAAAGAAGACCGATAAACTCGTATATTGGGGAAAAGCGTATTAATATAACCAAATTTTGACAGTTTTTTGATCAGTTTACAAAAAATTTATAAAATAATGCAAAAAAAGATTAAAAATGTCTTGAAATTTTGTTTATTATTATGATATAATGATTGTGGCGAAATATGCAAATTGGAAAATTTATTTAGGAGGTAAAGAAATTTGAAAAAGATTTTCGCACTAATACTTGTATTGCTTATGCTCCTTCCATTGGTAGTTGCGTGCGGTGGCGATGAAGAATCAGATTCTTCAAGTTCATCACAACAAGAGTCATCTTCATCCGACTCCAGCTCAACACCTGTAGAAGACTCAAGCTCAACAACCCCCCCAGGTTCTACACCATCTAAACCAAAGTGGACATCTGAAACAGATGTTTTGGACACTTGGACTGGTAAGACCCTCAATGTTCTCGCTACAAAATATTCTGCAGCAGAGGGCGCTGGTGCTCCTTGGGCACAAATGGAACTCAATCCATCATCATTCGGTGAAACTGTAAACGAAAAGTTTAATGCACGTCAAGCTTTGATTGAAAGCAAATACGGCGTAACAGTAAACTGGATCCCAGCAATGGGCGCACAATCAGTTTCCGGTGATATCACAACCGCTATGACATCAAGCGATGTTACTTATGAAATTGCTTACACTCGTGCATTCGAGGTTCAAGCACTCGTTTCATTGGTTCTCGATATGGCTGAAAGTGATATCTCATTCACAGAACAAGATTATTACAGCCAAGCCGCTTACGAGGCATTCACTGTTTATGAACACACATTGTTCACAGCAGGTGACTTTGACTTCGGTGATGAGCAAGTTGCTTACATGCTCTTCTATAACAAGGATATGGCTGAAACTCTCGGCATTCCTGACCTTTACCAAGAGGTTAAAAAGGGACAATGGACATATGACACCCTTAAAAACCTTTCAAAGAATGTATCAGGCGATACAAACGGTAACGGTGTAAACGATGACGGAGATACATACGGCTTTGCAACTAAGAATGTAACTCGTTTCTATCAATATGCTGGTATTTTCCAAGCAGATGTTGACCCTGATACAGGTGCATACCGTGTATCACTCAACCTTGACCAAACAAAGGTAAGCACAGTTGTTCAAAACATCATTGAGTGTGTTGCTGGTAAAGACTGGGCTCGTCAAGGTCAAGATAGTGCCGGTGTAAACGGTTGGGGCGGTTCATGGGGTGCTAACGCATCCGCAGCATTCAACGAAGGACGCGTTCTCTTCCTTGATGAAGTTGCTCAAAACTTTGATAACATCGGAACACTTAACTTCTCACTCGGTGTTCTTCCTTTCCCAAAACTCAATAAGGACCAAACAAGATACTATGCTCCTACAACAAGAGAGCAAACAACATTCGTTTGCGTTCCAAAGAGCACAGCAGATAAGGAAATGTCCTTCTACTTCGTAGATGTTCTTGCATGGACAGGTCGTGACTATGTAATGGAAGCATATTACGATAAAGTAGGTGCTAAACTCGATATGGAAACAAGAGATGCAGACCTCGAAATCCTTAAAGACTATGTATTTGACAATATCGTATACGATATCGGTATGAATACAGGCGGTTGGCAAGGACTCTTTGACTCCGTAATCAGTGGCGCTCATAGCAACGGAACTGATAACTTTGCACAACTCTATCAAGAGGCTATTGAAAATGCAGAGGGTATCGTTCAAACTTGGAATGAGGCTTGGCTCTACTATTCAGAGGAATAATTAATAAACAAAAATCACTAACCGCAAGGTTAGTGATTTTTTCTTTTAATAAAATTAAATTACCGCAAAAAATAGCCCCAAGAAGGGCTATTTTTTAATTATTCCTTGACAAATTTCTTAACGAACGGAATAAACATTCCGCCAAGTGCGTTTCCAAGAATAACGATTATAATGAATAATGCGTATTCAAATGAAAAGGCTCTTGCAACAGCGAAGTAGAACATATCCGCAATAGAGTGTTCAAATCCGCAAAGAATGAAAACAGGAACACAAAAGATTATACCTGAAATCGACTTGTGCAACTTGTAAATATGCACAGCAGTATACATAAGAATACCGCACATAAACGCAAGGAAAAATGCACTAAGTAAATTTAGGTCAAGTTTGCCTTTGCACATGGTAGTAGCAAAAGCGTGAACGCTTGGAAGTGCGTAACTAACAAACACTCCAAACACGGTAGCACCAACAAAGTTGCCACCAAGCCCACAAAGTAAGCAAAGCACAGCATTTTTAGAGTGATCTTCAACCATGTAGCCAACCTTTCCTGTAAAAAGGAAAAGACCGAGCATACAAATAGATAAAAGAGCCACCGCAAAGAATACTGAGCCTGCAAGTTTATTTCCCGAGGAAGCGAGTGAAATAAACACCGTGCCACCAATGGAAATGAACGCACCTGCGAGCAAAGAGTTCAAAAATGCGTTTTTCATTTTTTCTCCTTTCAAAATGGTCATATAGTGATTCTATTTTACCATAAATATAATATAAATTCAATAAATATATTGAAGAAAAATGTAAAATATGATAAAATTATATAAAAATATGCCCAAAGGAGCAAAATATGGCTATTATTAGAAACGATAATGATAAAACTTTCACCCTAACCACGAAAAATACAATGTATCAAATCAAGGTTGACGAACTTGGTGTGCTTGTTAATACATATTACGGCAAAAAAATGGAATATATGGATATGTATTACGCAGTTAAACCCACTTGGGGCGCATCATTTTCTCCAACCCCGCCCGAGTTTGATGACGGCGCATTTTATACCTATTCAAATAATAGCGCTCATCAAGAACTCCCCGTAGCAGGCACAGGAGATTTCCGCATAAACGCAATTGGACTCCGCAATGCCGACGGTTCATACGGTGTTGACCCTCGATTTGTCAGCGCAAAAATTCTCGACGGAAAGTATTCAATAAAAGGTTTGCCCGCATTCTATGGCGACAATGCAAAAACCCTTGTAGTAACCTTGAAAGACACAGTATACGATATCTATTTTCACCTATATTACGGTGTTTTTGAGGATTACGACTTAATCACCCGTAGCGTAACAATAGAGAATAAAACAAATGCATCAATCCATCTTGAAAAGGCTATGACAATGGCACTAAACCTTCCGTGTGGCTCATATGATATGCTTTATTTCCACGGTAGGCACACAAGAGAAAGAATGCTTGAACGCACTCGTATCGCTCACGCAACAACTACTGTTGAAAGCGTAAGGGGCGCATCTTCTCATATGCATAACCCATTTGTTATAGTGTGCGATAAAGAGGCAAATGAACAAAGCGGAAACGCATGGGGAATTGCCCTTGTATATAGCGGAAACTTTGAAATCTCCGCTATGAAAAATCTTCAAGAAAAAACTCGTGTTGTAGCAGGTATTCATAGTGAAAACTTCAACTTTGAAGTTAAGTCGGGCGAAACTTTCGAAACTCCCGAAGTCGCTATGGTTTATAGCGATAGCGGATTTGCCAAAATCTCAAATTCATTCCACAAAGCGATAAGAAACAACCTTTGTCGTGGCAAGTTCAAAAATGTCCGTCGCCCCATTCTTATCAACAACTGGGAAGGAACATATTTCAATTTCAATGCCGATAAACTCGTTTCAATGGCAAAAGACGCAAAAGAACTCGGAGTTGAACTCTTTGTAATGGACGATGGTTGGTTCGGTAAACGAGATAATGATATGAGTGGACTTGGTGACTGGACTCCAAATGAGAAAAAACTTCAAGGGACACTAAACTCCCTTGCCAAGAGAATAAACGACCTTGATATGAAGTTCGGTATTTGGTTTGAACCCGAGTGCGTAAGCCCGGATAGTGACCTCTATCGCGCTCATCCCGAATATGCTCTTGCAATGCCAAATCGCACCCCTCAACTTTCAAGACACCAATATGTGCTTGATATGACAAGGGCTGATGTTGTTGATAATATATTCAATCAAATGAAAGCCGTGCTTGATAGCGCAAATATATCCTATGTAAAATGGGACTTCAATAGACATTTGACCGATGTTTATAGCGCATCACTCCCCGCTGAAAAGCAAGGTGAAGTTTATCACCGCTATATGCTCGGAGTATATGACCTTCTTGAAAGAGTAACAAGCGCATATCCCGATATTTTGTTCGAGTCTTGCTCGGGCGGTGGCGGACGCTTTGACTGTGGAATGCTTTATTATATGCCACAGGTTTGGACAAGTGATAATGCCGATGCAATTGACCGTCTGAAAATTCAATACGGAACATCATTTGCATATCCCGTTTCTACAATGGGCGCACATGTTTCCGTATGCCCCAACCACTCAAATGCAAGAGTGACACCACTTAAAACAAGAGGAAATGTTGCATATTTTGGAACATACGGTCTTGAACTTGATGTAAACAAACTCACAACTGAGGAAAAAGAAGAAATAAAGCGTCAAATTGTTGAATTTAAGAAATATTATGAACTTATTCAAAGAGGAGACTATTACCGCCTAATCGCACCATATCCAAACGAAGAAAGTCTATACTGTGCGTGGGAAACAGTTAGAGAAGATAAAGAGGAGGCACTCGTTTGCGCCGTGCGTTATGAGTCAGATGCTTGCACCGCTCCCGAATTTGTCAAACTCAAAGGTCTTAACCCCGATATGTGGTATAGAATAAACGGAAGCGAGGAAAAATACCTCGGTTCAGCACTTATGAACATCGGAATTCTTCTTGAATACGACTTTTTCACATATCCATCGCGCCTATACCACATTACAAAGGCATAATAATAAAAATACCGCATCTCAAATGATGCGGTATTGATATGTTATTTGTTGCCGTCGCCATTTAATATAGACTGTTCAAGTTGCTTGTTGAATTCCTCGGCAGTGTTGTATCCCATTCGCTTCAAACGGAAATTCATCGCAGCAATTTCCAAAATAGCCGCAAGGTTACGACCTGGATGCACAGGCACAGTAATTGATGGCACTTTGATACCCAAAATATCGTATGTCTCGGGTTCAAGTCCCATTCTATCGTAATTTTTTCCTGATACCCAATGTTCCAAATTAACAACAAGTTCGATTTTCTCAGTTTCCTTAACCGCTCCCATACCGAAAATTCTGCGCACATCAATAATACCAATGCCACGAAGTTCCATATAGTAGCGTATAATTTGCGGAGCGCGACCGACAAGAGTCTTATCGGAAACACGGCTTATTTCAACCGCATCGTCGGCAATTAAACGGTGACCTCTTTTGATAAGTTCGATTGCGGTTTCACTTTTACCAATTCCGCTATCACCGAGAATAAGCACACCTTCACCGTAAACCTCGACCAAAACACCGTGGCGAGTAATTCTTGGCGCTAAATGAACATTAAGTGATGAAATTATAGCGGATGTAAAGTTGTTTGTAGCCATGTTTGTCCTAAGAATAGGAACAAGATAATCTTTTGCAAGTTCAGTAAGTTCGGTAAATGGCTCAATATTTCTTGTGATAATTATGCAAATCGGCTTTTTTTCAAGATAATCGCCAATATGCTTAATTCTCTCAGCAGGAGTCAACTTGCTAAGATAGATTGACTCAACTCTTCCAATAAGTTGAATACGGTTAGGATCAAAGTAGTCAAAAAATCCCGCAAGCGGAAGACCTGGACGGATTACATCAGCGTGAGAAATCATAATTTCTTCGGGATTTGTAGGACAGTAAAGTGTTTCGAGATTGAACTCTTGTATAATTTGAGCAAGCGAAACCGAATGCGCAGTGTGATGAGCAATGTTATCCATAA
>JAZNJK010000016.1:0-4133 GCA_045578005.1 Eubacteriales bacterium
GGCACAATAATTTGTCTTCCTAAGACCGCTTGGCCTCCGACTTGTCCCTTGAAGTGTGAAAGCACGAGCATAGAGTCATACTTCTTAATTCCGCATCCAACATAGTTTTTCTTAATTGTTGTGCCGTTTGGAATGTCAAGCACAAGGTCATCGCTGTCAGCATCAAGTATTTCGCAAGGTGCAACCTTATCCCAACCATGATCGCTTAAAAGTCGTAAATGCTTTTCAGTTGTGTTGCGCTCACCCTCGTAAGCGGTATTGCATTCAACCACAGTTCCCCCAACGCAGTTTATAATATCACTCCATAGGTCAGGAGTGAGAAAATTTTGATTTCCTTTTTCTCCTGAATGCACTTTGATAGCCACTTTTCCGTCAAGTTCAATGCCAAGTGCTTTATAAAGTTTCAAAATCGCACTCGGTGTTATCTCTTTCGTAAAATAAACTTTGGATTTCATAAAAATCTCCTATAATATACATTAAACTTATTTTAACATATAATAAAAGGATTTTCAATATAAAAATAACTCAAATTGTAAACAATTATCGCTTTAAATAAAAAAGTCACACCTGCGCTTGCCAAAAGCGGAACTTAGGATGCTTTTTGCAAGCAAAAAGAACTTCGCTCGGTCTATGTGAACGAGTTCCCCTATCCCCACGCTCGTTTGCGCACCCAATTCAAATTCGCAAGCGAATTTAAAACTGTGTCAAAACACAAAAATTCGGTTGCATAACAAAAGGGATGCCGAGTGGCATCCCTTTTGTTATGGCAGCGGAACTAGGATTCGAACCCAGACATACAGAGTCAGAGTCTGCTGTGCTACCTTTACACAATTCCGCTATTGCTATGCTATTTTATCACAACAATTGTGCCTTGTCAACATTTTTTTGAAAAAAATTCAAATATTACAAAATAAAAAGCGACCTACTTTTGTAGGTCGCTAAATGTTAAACTGTAATTACTCCAACACCTTCAAGTATTGCGAAAACAAGAACAACGACAAGGCAAAGTGGCGTTATATATTTAATCATAACGGAGAACAGTGTCTTTTGCTTGAACTTGCCCGAGAGGGAAACTTCCTCAATAATTGTCGAAGGCTTAATAAAAAATGAAATAAGAATACAGGTAAGAAGTGCGATAATCGGCATCATAATGCTGTTAGTCAAGAAATCAAAGAAATCAAGGAACGCAAACTTGCCGAAGAACAAAACCTCGCTCCAAGCACTGTAACCAAGACAGGAAAGAAGACCAAGTGCGATGGAAATTCCAAATACGATAAGACAAGAAATCTTTCTTTCAAGTTTCCACTTGTCTTGGATAGTTGAAACAACCGTTTCCATAAGCGAAATTGACGAAGTGAGCGCCGCCAAAAGCACCATAAGGAAGAACACCGCACCAATGAACGCACCGCCAATCATATTGTCGAACACCTTAGGAAGAACACCGAACATAAGACCGGGGCCCTTTGAAAGTTGAGCCGGGTCAAAGGCAACACAAGCAGGGATAATCATAAGACCTGCCAAAAATGCGATACCTGTGTCGAAAATCTCGATTTGATGAGTTGATTTTTCGATATTTATTTCCTTCTTCATATAAGAACCGAAGGTAATCATAATACCCATCGCAAGCGACATAGAGTAGAACAACTGTCCAAGCGCCGCAACGAAAGTCATATAAGTAAACTTTGAAAAATCGGGTTTGAGGTAGTAAACAATGCCGTCCCAAATGTTGTCAGTTGTGATAAAGGTATATACAATAATGAAAAGCATAAGAACGACAAGCACAGGCATCATAATCTTGCTAACCTTTTCAATACCCTTTTGAACACCGAAAAGAACAATAAGTGCCGTTGCGCCCATAAAGATTGCGAACCACAAAATCGGCTCCCAAGTGCTTGAAATGTATTCGCCAAAATATGAGCCGTTTGCCATATTCGACATTTGACCGCCAATGAAACCAAACGCATACTTTGTTACCCAACCGCCGATAACGGAGTAGTAGGGGAGAATGAGCATAGGCACAAGCGATGCCAAAACACCGATAAATCCAAAGCGCTTGTCAAGTGTGCGGTAAGCACCGATAGGACTTTGCTGTGTCTTTCTACCGATAGCAATTTCGGCAATCATAAGTGAAAAACCGAAAGTAACCGATAAAATGATATAAATTAAAAGGAAAATACCGCCACCGTATTTAGCCGCAAGGTAAGGAAAACGCCAAATGTTGCCAAGACCAACCGCCGAGCCGGCAGCCGCCAAAACAAAGCCGATTTTTCCCGAAAACGAACTTCTTTTCCCACCATTAGCCGAGGAAGGTGCGCTCGCTACTTCATTCATAATGTTGTTGTCCAAAATTTTAATCTCCTATAAAAAGCAATAATCTTTAATAGTATATCATATAATATTCAAAAAAACAAGACTAAATTTGAAAAAAGGAAAAAGGCCACTAAAAAATGACCTTTTAACTGTTTTTGAAATATTAACCTCTTATAACTCTGCTTGATGTCAAAAATCTCATTGTCCAACTTTGATATCTTAACCTGTCGGAAAGATACTTATCCTCAAACGAGTCACTATGTTGCCAAGTGCCTTTGAATGCACTGTCACGGACTTCGGGCATACAGTCAAGGCAAGGAAGTTGAGATTTTGGCAAAATACGCACACTTGTCGCACCCAAAAGCACCTCGCAAGATGCAAAAACCCAATCCGCAGGACCGATGAACTTGTCACCAACCTTGATTTTTTCGGGCAAAAATTCGTTGTCCTTAATTTGTGAGCATGACTCGATAAGTTCATCGCGAGAAACCGTTACCTCACTTGTAATTTCATAAGGTTTAGACAAAAATCCGTAAACATCACCACACTTATGCTCATTTTTGCCGAGCAAGAAATCTCTTAAAGAAAGCATAATGTCGGATAGCGAAAGCGAGATTTTCTCGTTAATAGGGAAGAAACTTTCTTGTAACTTTTCATAAATAAACGATACATCATCCGCCGAAACGACTCTTTCTCCCTCTTTTTCAAGTTTAGAGGCAAGTTCGGAATATGTCGTAATCTTAAATCGTGGGTCGGCTTTAATCATGCGAATAAGCACACGCATATTGTCAAGCACCTTCTTCGTGATGGCGGGGTCAAGGTCGTCAGCCTCGATCCACTCACCAAACGGCACAAGATTTTCCTTGTGATAATTCAGCTGATCCCAAAAATCGTTTTTAATAATCATGTTGGGGTGTGTGTAAATTACCGCCCTTTCGCGCTTTGCAAGGTCATCAAGCACACGCTTAATGTCGTCCTCGGTAGCATCACGCAAAAACCACTCAATGCCAAAGGCATAGTATGCGTGGAAAATGTTGCAGTAGTAAGCACCCGTGCCCCACTCTGTATCGCAAAATGTGTCCGCATAGATAGGAATACCCATCTTGTGATATCCAAACATAGCAACATACGACTTTTGGTTACCGGGAGGACATGCCGCCCAAACTCTATCAACTCCAAAAGTGTCCTTTATGTAATCAATGGCAAGTGTTTCTTGACGGATAAGTTCCTCTTGCGCCTTGTAAAAATCTTCAATATCGGTATACTCATTTATCATAGGATGCAATGTGTGACCGTATGTGTGCGAGCCGAGTTCGTGATGAGAAAGCGCCTCAATTACATCAGTCCTTCCCCAATCTTTAAGATGTTTAGCAAGCAAACCAACTACGCA
This sequence comes from Eubacteriales bacterium, assembly GCA_045578005.1. Lineage (GTDB taxonomy): Bacteria > Bacillota > Clostridia > Oscillospirales > CAG-272 > RGIG2000. Next base: position 3,701 of record JAZNJK010000016.1, read on the forward strand.
AAAACACCCCTTAACACCTTCTTCATGGAAAAGATTAGCCTCGTACAAAATTCCGTCTGCCGCTCTTGATGAGGTAAAGTCCTCGGTGTCAAATGAAAAGATAATTTCAGTCATAGTAAACCTCCAAAAAAATTCTACCTTAATTTTACCAATAATATCGCAAAAAATCAATACATTATCAAAAAAATCATTCTCGCATTTAATGTATCGAGGTGATTTTATGAAAATTAGTGAACTTTTTGAGCGTTGCCTAAAAATACCCTATACACGCACTCCAAATCACGGCGATTTCGCAACCGAGGTCCTTGACGGCACACTCTATATCTACTTTGAGCATTCAAACGGCAACACCGACTGGGTAAATAATCTTGATTTCCCAACAAAAGCATATACAAACGAGCAGGAAAAAACCTTTTTCGCCCACCGTGGTTTC
>JAZNJK010000017.1:0-14369 GCA_045578005.1 Eubacteriales bacterium
TATATGAGAACTGACTCGTTGAGAATTTCTGAGGAAGCGCAGGCAAGGGCTAAAGATTTCATCATTTCTAAATATGGTGAAAAATTCTATCCGTCTAAGACAAGAGTTTATAAGTCTAAATCTAACGCTCAAGATGCGCACGAAGCAATAAGACCGTCAAATGTTGAACTTGAACCTCAAATTCTCAAGAAAAAACTCACAAACGATCAGTTTAAACTCTATAAATTAATTTGGGATAGATTTGTTGCGAGTCAAATGGCATCGGCTCAAATTAACACGGTTGTTGTTGACTTCGAGAATAGTGGATATATCTTCCGTTCAAGCGGATATACGGTTGCCTTCTCGGGTTATATGACAATTTACGAGGAAGCGAGTGATGAAACTCCCGCAAATGCAGATGATGCGTTTGATCCTGAAAAAAATGCTAAGATACCTGTTATTTCGGAAAATGATACTCTTGTTTCTAAAAAAATCGAGGCTACACAACATTTTACCGAGCCACCTCTTAGATATGATGAGGCAACCCTCGTTAAATTCCTTGAAGAAAACGGCATTGGTAGACCAAGCACATTCACTCCTATTATTACAGTAATCATAACTCGCGGTTATGTTGCAAGAGATGGTAAGTTCTTAAAACCAACTCCGCTTGGAGAAGTTACTACCAAGATAATGGATGAATATTTTCCTGATGTAATGGATTACAAGTTTACAGCCGTTATGGAAGATAGACTTGACACCATTGCAAACGGAAAAGAAAAAATGCAAGAGGTTCTTTCGGACTTCTACAAAGGGTTTGCTGTCGAACTTGAAAAAGCTGAGAAAGCCGAACTTCAAAATGATAAGGAAATCTTGCAAGAAAAAGCGGGCATCATTTGTGACAAATGCGGTAGCGAAATGTTCGTTAAAAATGGTAGATTTGGCAAATTTGCAGCATGTTCCAACTATCCTAAATGTAAGAATACGAAAACTCTTAATAAAGATGGAACATTGCAGGGCGCAAAAAAAGCCGAAATTGCTGATTTCAAATGCGAAATATGTGGTGCTGATGTTGTTGTTCGTAGTGGTCAATTTGGAGAATTTTATGCATGTTCAAATTATCCTACTTGCAAGTTTACAAAGGCTAAAATAGTAAAAATAGGCGTAAAATGCCCCAAATGTGGAGAGGACATTGTCTCTAAGGTTGGTAAAAGCGGAAAACAGTTTTTCAGTTGCTTGAACTATCCAAAATGTAATTTTTCGACTTGGGATATGCCTACTAATGAAAAATGCACCGACTGTGGAAGTATGTTACTACGAAAGAAAAACGGAACTCTTTCCTGTAGTGTTCCTAAGTGCAGATACAAAACGAAAGATTTGAAAAATGACTAAACAATCATATGTAAATGTTATTGGAGCGGGACTTGCGGGATGCGAGGCAGCGTATCAAATTGCTCAAATGGGTGTAAAAGTTCGTTTGTTTGAAATGAAACCTCAAAAATACACTCCCGCACATCACAATCCAAACTTTGCCGAACTCGTATGTTCAAACTCATTGCGTTCTGATGACCTTTCAAATGCTATTGGAGTTTTGAAGGAAGAATTAAGAGAACTCGGTTCATTAATAATGGAATCGGCAGAAAATAACCGTGTTTCAGCAGGCTCTGCGCTTGCGGTTGATAGAGAACTTTTTTCAAAATATATCACTGACAAGATAAACAATCATCCTAATATTGAGGTGATTTACGGTGAGATTAGCGAAATAAGTCCTGATGAAATCACTGTTGTTGCATCTGGTCCGTTGACATCGGATTCGTTGGCTGATTTTATTAGAAGCGATCTTGGGCTTGGAAATTTGCACTTTTTCGATGCGGCTGCACCGATAGTCGATTTTGAGTCTATTGATATGACAAAGGCGTTTTTTGCATCACGATATAACAAAGGTGACGCGGATTACATCAACTGTCCGATGAACGAGCAAGAATATAAAGCATTTTATGATGCCCTAATTTCAGCAAAGGAAGCGCCTTTACACGATTTTGATAAAGAAAGTCAAGAGTTAAAGGTGTTCGAAGGATGTATGCCTGTTGAGGTGATGGCGAAAAGAGGATATGAAACCTTGCTTTTCGGTCCACTTAAACCTGTTGGAATTGAACATCCCGATACAAAAGAAACTTATTTTGCGGTAGTTCAACTTAGAAAAGAAAATAATGAGGGCACTATGTATAATATAGTAGGATTTCAAACTCATCTTACTTTTTCTGAGCAAAAAAGAGTTTTCGGTTTGATTCCTGGTCTTGAAAATGCTTCGTTTTTGAGATACGGAGTTATGCATAGAAATACTTATCTTAATTCCCCCGGAATTCTTGATTTTGATTATTCGTTGAGAAAAAATCACAATATCTATTTTGCGGGTCAAATGACTGGAGTGGAAGGATATATAGAATCTTGTTCTTCGGGATATGTTGCGGGAATAAATGCGGGAAGACGCGCTCTTGGACTTGAGCCGATTGATTTCACTCAAGAAACCGTTATTGGCGCACTTGCACACTATGTTAGTTCATCCTGTATATCCGGCAATTTTCAACCGATGAATGCTAATTTTGGAGTCGTCGCTCCGCTTGGCTATAAAGTTAAAGGCGGAAAAAAGGCTCGAAATGAGGAAATTGCCAAAAGGTCGTTGTCAAAAATAAAGACGATAAAGGAAGGAAACAGTATATGAATATATGTGTTGATGCGATGGGGGGAGACTTCGCTCCGCTGCAAGTTGTAAAAGGCACCCTTGACGCAGCACTTGAATATAAAAACATAAAAATTACTCTTGTAGGTGATGAAAATAAAATAAAAGAATGCGCAAAAGAACTTGAAATGCTTATTCCCGAAAACATTTCAATAGTTCACACAAGCGTTGCCGTTACAATGGAAGATGACCCTATGATTGTTATGAAGGAAAAGAAAGATTCCTCTATGGCGGTTGGATTGAAACTTCTTAAAGAAGAACAGTGCGATGCGTTTATAAGTGCAGGTAGCACAGGAGCGCTTCATACTGCATCTACTTTGATTGTAAGGAAAATGAAGGGCATTAGGCGCAGTGCTATTGGAGCAATTTTACCATTTAATCCGCCAATTTTGTTGCTTGACTCCGGTGCTAATCCGGAAGTAACTGCTGATATCCTTTATCAGTGGGCACATATTGGCTCGGCATATATGCGCAAGGTTTTCGGTGTTGAAAATCCAAGAATTGGACTTTTGAACAACGGAACGGAAGAGCACAAGGGAACTGCTGTTGCTTGTGAAGCACATGCGCTTTTGAAAAAATGCGAAAATTTAAATTTTGTTGGTAACATAGAGGCTAAAGAAATCCCAAGTTCACCGTGTGACGTTTTGATTACTGATGGATTTACAGGAAATATCACTCTAAAATTTGCTGAGGGAATGGGAAAATTTATCGGTAAGAATTTGACCGAAATATTCAAATCCAATATTTTAACAAAACTTTCGTATTTGCTTTTCTTCAAAAAGAAAATATATGGATTTAAGCATAATTTAGATGCTTCCGAATACGGTGGAGCACCGCTTTTGGGTCTTTCAAAGCCTGTTATTAAAGCTCACGGAAGTTCAAAAGCAAAAGAAATAAAGATTGCAATTAGACAAGCGGTTGAATACGCTAAATCCAATATAATCGAAGAAGTTGCAAACGAATTAAAATAATACAGGAGGTCAAAATGGCGAACTTTCCGTTTCCTATTGAGGAATTAGAAAAAACAATAGGATATACATTTGTCAATAAATCACTATTAAAAACTGCGCTTACTCATTCTTCATTCGCAAACGAGCAAAGAAGCCATGGTAAAAAGACCAAATGTGAGCATAATGAGCGCCTTGAATTTTTGGGTGATAGTGTTCTTTCCTTGATTACAAGCGAATACATATACGAAAGATTCAAAGACAGTCCAGAAGGATATTTAAGCAAGATAAGAGCGAGTATTGTTTGTTCAAAATCTCTTGCCGACCTTGCCAAGAAGATTTCTCTTGGAGATTATCTATTTCTCGGTAAGGGCGAGGAAGAAAGCGGAAGAACGAATGGAAAAATCCTTGAAAACGCTTTCGAAGCATTGCTTGCGTCAATCTATCTTGACTCAAACGGATCAAAAGAAACTGTTGCTAAATTTTTGTTGCCTCTTGTTACAGACGAAATTGAAGAAGCATCGAAAAATGAAATAAACAGAGATTATAAGACAGCACTTCAACAGTTTGTGCAGGCTAATGGCAAAGAAAAGATTAGTTATGTTTCCGTTGACGAATATGGTCCTGATCATGCAAAGGTTTTTGTTATGGAAGTAAGGATTAACTCAAATGTAGTAGGCAAAGGCACAGGAAGTAGCAAAAGAGAGGCTGAGCAATTTGCTGCAAAGGAAGCCTGCGAGTTGTTTGATATAAAATGAAACATATAAACATACCTATATTCATTCCGCATTTGGGATGTCCAAATCAATGTATTTTTTGCAACCAAAGATTCATCTCGGGGCATATTGAGTTTTCAGAATTAGATGTAGAAAGACAAATTTTAGAAGTGCTATCCACAACTGGCGAGAAGAAGGTTGAAATTGCTTTTTTTGGTGGTTCGTTTACGGGAATTGATCGTTCTTTAATGGTGCGCCTATTAGATTTAGCACAAAAATATGTAAACGATGGTAGAGTATGTGCTATAAGAATGTCAACTCGCCCCGATTATATAGATGAAGAAGTAATATCTATACTCAAAAAATACACTGTCAGTTGCGTTGAACTTGGCGTTCAAACTGTAAATGATGAGATCTTAACTTATCTCAAACGCGGACACACTGTAAAAGATACAAAAAATGCTATTTTATTACTCAAAAAGCATGGAATTCCGTTTGTCGGTCAAATGATGATTGGATTACCAAAGGCTACGATTGAGGACGAAATTGAATGCGCAAAATTCATTTGTGAACAAGGGGCGGTTGGATCAAGAATTTATCCAACTATCGTTTTTAAGCAAACCGAACTTGAAAAAATAACCGAATTAAACGAATATAAGCCTCTTTCTTTCGAGGAAGCGGTTGATAGAAGTGCATCAGTGCTTGATATATTCGTGAAAAACGGCGTTCCTTGCATAAGAATTGGACTTTGCGACAGCGAAAATTTGCATTCCGACGATACATTTGTTGCAGGTCCAAATCATCCTTCGCTTGGCGAAATGATAAAAAGTAGGTTGTATTTTAACAAAATTTGCGATATTTTAAATACAAACAAATTTTCAAATAATATAATCATTTTTTGTCCAAAAGGTGTTGTTTCACAAGTTGTTGGAAATAGCAAATCAAATATACTTAAAATACAAGAAATTTATGGATTTAAGAGCATTAAAGTATATGAGGATGACTCTTTAAAATCCTATGACATAAAAATCAAAAGTAAGGAGGACTAACGATGCATCTCAAATCACTTGAATTGCATGGATTTAAATCATTTCCGGACAAGACATTGCTTACATTTGACGATGGCGCTACTGTAATTGTAGGTCCAAACGGAAGTGGTAAGTCTAATATTACCGATGCTATGAGATGGGTTCTTGGTGAAATCTCATCAAAAAACATTCGTGGTTCTAAACTGGAAGATGTTATCTTTATAGGAACTGAAATTAGAAAGCCTATGAGTTTTGCTGAAGTTTCTGTAACATTTGACAACTCATCTGAAGAAGGTAGACTTAACAGTCCGTTTGATGAAATTACTGTTACCCGTAGATACCTTCGTGCAGGAAAAAGTGAATATTTAATCAACCGAACACCGTGTAGACTTGGAGATATTTTCCAATTGTTTATGAATACCGGTGTTGGCCGTGAGGGATATTCAATCATTGGACAGGGTAGAATTGCCGAAATTATCTCAAAGAAAAGTGAAGATAGAAGAAATATTTTCGAAGAAGCAGCGGGTATTTCTAAAACAAGACATGTAAAGACGGAATCGGAGAAAAATCTAAAAAACACTCAAGAAAATCTTGACCGTGTATCAGATTTATATAACGAACTTTCAAGACATATTGGCACGCTCGAAAGAGAAGCATCTAAGGCGAAAATTTTCTTGGAATTGTCGGAAAAGAAAAAGAGTTCCGATATTGCTTTATGGATTTACCAATCTAAGAAAAATAAGGCTGAAATAGAAAAACTTAAGAAAAACTTCAATTTGGCAACTCATGAACTTGAAATTGCCAACGAAGCGATAAATCAAATTTCTGACCAGCAAAATTCACTTTCGGAAAAATTCCAAAAGACAAAATTTGATGAGGAAAAACTTTATAGCGAAATTAATGCTTGTCGAACAACTGTTTCCGACCTCGACAGAGATCTTGCTATTATGGAAACTAACTTCGAAAATGTTGAGAAAATTTCCGGAGAGGAACTTGCCGAAATAGAAAATTTGGAAGCAAAGAAAAACTTCGCTCTGCTTGAAATTGAGCAAAATCAACGCAAAGTTACCGAAGTTAAGAAAACACTTTCCAATCTTCAAGACGCACACGAAAATAGCATAAAGGAAAAGGAAATTTTCCAAACTAAGTATAATGAATCATCGAAAGAACTTGATGATTTGTTTGAAAAGCAAAGAAAGTTGAGTGAGGATCTTGCTCAAATTAGCATTCGCATTGCTTTTCTTAAAAGTGTTTCGTCAAGTGACAAGGAAAAGGCGACAAATAATGATGATACCATAGGTCAAATCAAAACGGAACTTGATGCAATGATTGCCGATTCAGAAATTAAGGCTCAAAGTTTGGCAAAGCACGAAAGCAATCTTTCGAGGCTTGAAAACGACATCAAGGATACTGAAGAAGAATTGACTCAAAAGGCTGAAATTTTTGACAGTCTAAAATTGTCAAAGGATGAATATACATCACAAATTTCATCGCTCAACGAGAGAATTAACACTCTTAAAACTATGGAAGAACTTTTTGAAGGTTATTCCAAGAGTGTAAGTTTTATCATGAACGCCTATAAAAATGGCGAGATTGATGGAGTTGGAAAAATTTACGGTCCGGTTTCTCATCTTATTTCAACTAAAGATGAATATAGAATCGCTATCGAAACTGCGCTTGGTGTTGGACTTCAACATATCGTTGTAGATAACGAGGACACTGCAAAGACATGCATTTATAAATTAAAGCAAAGCAAGTCAGGACGCGCTACTTTTTATCCTGTAAGCTCGGTAAAGCCACAAGATCCAACACATGAAATGGAAATGGCTAAGCGATTCAAAGGATACATTGGTGTTGCTAATGAACTTTTGGACTTCGATGAGATGTTTGAGGATATTTTCTCGTCATTACTCGGAAGAACATTGATCTTTGACAATATTGAAAATGCTACCGAAATGGCAAAGGCGCAAAAATATAGAGTCAAGGTTGTAACTCTTGATGGTCAGTTGATTAATGCAGGTGGTTCTTTTACAGGCGGATTTGTAAAACACGAAAGCGAAATGCTTTCTCGTGCAAGCAAGATTAAGCAAATGGAAGAAGAATTAAGCAATATTTCCGAAAAGTTGAATGCAGTAAAGGCTGAGGGCAAAGAGCTTGGTGATGCATTAAAGAATCTTTCCGGTAAACAGATAGAGAACAAACAGCAATACAATCTAATTGACACAGTTTATAGAAGTGAAAAAACCGATTATGAAATGCTTATTGCTCAAATCAATGTAAAGAAGGATCTTCTTGAAGGGCTTGAATACGATAAACAAAAGTTGTTAGATGATGAGAAAAAAAGCGCTATTGAAATTTCAGAACTAACACTAAAAAGTGAAGATTTGAACAATCAAATTGAAGAAATCGGCACTAGAAGACTGGAAATCGACGAGCAAAAGTATGACTATGAAGAAAAAATCAAGGAATGCACCGACAAAATTAATGCTTGTTTGATTGATGTCGTAAAAATCGAGAAGGATTTGGAGGTTGCTGAGGCAGTTGTTCGTGATTCTAAACTCAAATTAGACGAAGTTAACGAGCAATTATCTACTCGCCGTGATAAAATCCAACGATTAAAAGATGATGTAGGAACTTATTCTCAAAGACACAGCGATAACCGTAAAGCGCACGATGAGGCAAAACAACGGCTTGCAAATTTTGAGGAACAAAGAAAAGCTCTTTTTGAACTCGAACAACAAATTGAGAAAAAGAGAAACGAACTTAGTATCAAATTTAAGGAAATTTCTTCCAAAAAGGGCATTTTGTCCGGAAATCATGCTTCTATTTCTGAACAACTTAAACAAAAGAATGAAAACCGTGAGAAAATGAGAGATAGATTGATGGACGAGTATGGTCTTGAACCATCAGACGCATACAATCTTAATTATCCTGAGGTTAATGAAAAAAATTACAAGGAAATCAGCGCCGAAGTTAACGATTACAAGCAAAGAATAAAGGAACTTGGTAATGTTAACACTGATGCTATTGATAAGTATGTAACCGAAAAAGAAAGATACGATATGTATCATACTCAAATAACCGACCTTGAAAAATCAAAGGCTATCATTCTTGAAGAAATTGCAAAACTCGAAGAAGAAATGAAAACAAAGTTCATTACTGCATTTAATGCTGTAAACGAAAACTTCGATGTAGTATTCAAGGAATTGTTTGGCGGTGGACATGCGGAACTCTTGCTCGATAATCCCGATGATTTGCTTAATTGTGGTATTGAGATCAAGGCAGCGCCTCCTGGCAAGGTAATTAAGAGCCTTATGCTTCTTTCGGGTGGAGAACAGGCATTTGTAGCCATAGCGTTATTATTTGCTATATTGAAGGTTAATCCAACACCATTCTGTATTTTTGACGAAATTGAGGCTGCACTTGATGAGGTCAATGTTACAAGATTCGGTCAATACATAAAACGCTATTCTAAGCAAACTCAATTTATCGTTATCACTCATAGACGCGGAACAATGGAAATTGCCGACAAACTTTACGGTGTTACAATGCCTGATAAGGGTATTTCTAAGGTTCTTACTATGGATGTCAACGATGTTGGTAAGGACAAAATACTCGAGACAAACAATCCAAAATAATAGGAGATATCAATGTCTTTTTTTGAAAAACTAAAAAAAGGATTGCAAAAGACTAAAAATGCAATCTTTAAACCGTTTTCGGATTTATTCAAAACATTACGACGCATAGATGAGGATTTAATGGATGAACTTGAAGAAATTCTCATCTGTGCCGATGTTGGAGCAACTACTACTGAACTTATTCTCGATGAGTTAAGAGATAGAATAAAGGAAAAGGGATTAAAGGACTCCAACGATGTTAAAACCGAACTTCAATCTATAATGCTTGATATGATTGGGGAAGGTGGCGAAATCGCTTATTCCAAAGAAATGACTGTTATATTGGTTATTGGAGTAAACGGAGTTGGAAAAACTACATCTATTGGAAAAATTGCATATTCTTTGAAAAAATCACACAAAAAAGTTGTTGTTGCGGCGGCTGATACATTTAGAGCAGCGGCAATTGATCAACTCGAGGTTTGGACAAAGCGTGCGGGCGTTGATCTTGTAAAACATACTGAAGGATCTGATCCTGCGGCAGTTGTTTTTGATGCCATAAATGCCGCTAAAAAGCGCGAAGCTGATGTTTTGATAGTTGATACTGCGGGAAGACTTCATAACAAGAAAAACCTTATGGATGAACTTTCCAAGATAGATAGAGTAATAACAAGAGAACTTCCTGACTCGAATAGAGAAACACTTCTTGTTCTTGATTCGACAACTGGACAAAACGCAGTTAATCAAGCAAAAGAATTTAAAAATTCCGCTAATATTACGGGACTTGTCCTAACTAAACTTGATGGCACCGCAAAAGGTGGAATTGTATTTTCAATTAAAAATGAACTCAATATTCCGGTTAAATTTATCGGAGTTGGAGAGCAAATAGACGATATGGAGAAGTTTAACGCAAAGGACTTTATAGATGCGTTATTTGAATGATTATGACTGAAATAGTGCTTGCATCAAGAAACAAAAAGAAAATAGTCGAATTTCAATCTTTGCTTAACAATATTTTCAAGGATAAAATCAAGGTTTTATCCTTGGACGATATCGGATTTTTCGGTGAAATCGTTGAAAACGGACAAACTTTTGAAGAAAATGCGATGGCAAAGGCATCAGTGCCTGCGAGTCTTGGGTATATTGGTTTTGCCGATGATTCCGGACTTTGCGTTAATGCCTTGAATGGTGCGCCAGGAATTTATTCGGCAAGATACTCTGGTGGCGATGACGAGGATAATAATAACTTGCTTTTAAAAGAACTTGAGGGCAAAGATGATCGCTCGGGAAAATATGTATGTGCGATAGCATGTGTATTTCCAAATCACGAGAATGATTTTGTTGTTAGAGGCGAATGCCACGGAAAAATTTTAACCGAAAGACACGGAACAGGTGGTTTTGGATACGATCCGTTATTCTACTATGAACCATTTGGGAAAACATTTGCCGAGGTAGAGTTGTCTCGAAAAAACACCGTTAGCCATAGAGGAATTGCGGTAGAAAAATTTATTCAAAGGCTTGCAGAGGTATTGAATGATGACAAGTAAGCAAAGAGCATATTTAAAGAGTCTTGCGTCCGATTTGGAAACTATTTTTCAAATTGGCAAGGGCGGAGTTAGTGATGAAATTTGTTTTCAATTAAACAACGCACTTGAAGCAAGAGAATTAATTAAGATTAAAATCCTTGAAAATTGCCCAACATCGGTAAAAGATACGGCGATTTTGATATCCGAACAAATTGGTGCGGATATTGTTCAAACAATAGGTATGAAAATTGTTTTGTTCAAACAATCATCAAAAGAACAAAACAGGAAAATTGATTTAAAGAAAATAAAATGAAAATAGGTATTTATGGTGGAACCTTTGATCCGCCTCACATTGGGCATGTTCACGCGTGCAAATGCTTTCTTGAGCAAATAGAAATGGACAAATTGTTCATTATTCCTACATCAATTCCACCACATAAGAATAGGGATTCAAAGGTGAGCGGTAGTGACAGAATGGAAATGGCAAAACTCGCTTTTTCCGAGTTGTCATCTAAAATAGTTTTTTCCGATGTTGAATTGAATAGGACAGGCAAGAGTTACACATCGGATACTATAAAACATTTTCTATCGGCTGAAATTGAAGAAATTTTTCTACTTTGTGGGACTGATATGTTTGTCACTCTTGATGAATGGCACGAATTTGTTTATATTTTTCAAAATGCCACAATAGTTTGTGTTCGACGCGAGAATGACTCGAATTTTGACGATTTAATTCTTGACAAAACAAAGACATATCGTGAAGAATATGGCGCAAAAATCCACTTTATAAAAGCGGAAGCGATAGATATGTCTTCAAGTATGATAAGACGCGAAATTGACGATACATCAGTTGCGACAAAAAACTTGCCCACGGCTGTATATGAGTTTATAAAATCAAGGGGGTTATATAATGAGCAATATTGATCTAGTATCCCTTAGAGATATTGTTAAAACTTTTATGCGAGATAAACGCTTTTTGCACACTCTTGGAGTTGAGAAAGAAGCTAGACGCCTTGGCGAAATTTTTATTCCTGAAAAATGCGACAAACTATCTATTGCAGGTCTTTTGCACGATATAACAAAGGAATTTTCGAAAGAAAAACAACTTGAACTTGCAAAGGAATACGGAAAAGAAGAGGAACTTATTTCGTTTCCGCCTGTTTTATGGCATTCTATGACTGGATGCGATTACGCAAGAGCAAAATTTGGAAAAGAACTTGTAGATGATGAAATTTATAATTCTATTCTTTACCATACAACAGGTAATGAAAGAATGACGATTTTTGATGCTATAATATATCTTTCCGATTATATAGAAGAAAACAGAACCTTTTACGATTGCGTGTTACTAAGGAATTATTTTTATGTTAATTTGGAAAAATGTAACACCATGGAAGAAAAAAAGGAGCTTTTAAGACAAACTATGATTTTATCTTTTGATTTGACCATAAAAGGTCTTATGGAAGATGGAAAATTAGTTGATTTTGATACTGTAAAGGCGAGAAATTATTTTCTAAAAAATAAAAATTGCTTTTAAGGAGGAAATATGGAAAATATTTTAGGAATTAAAGAGGGTTGCTTGATTGGAGCGACTTCTTATGAAATTGCGGAACTTACTGCTAAAATTCTTGACAGCAAAAAGGCTGAGGATATTAAGGTATTAAAAATTGATACTAAGACAACAATAGCCGATTACTTTGTTATTTGCACAGGAAACTCAAACACACATGTAAAAACGCTCGCTGATGAGGCAGATTACCGCCTTGGAATTGCCGGTGTTAGTGATCTTAGACTCGAGGGAACAAATGCGGATGATTGGAAAGTTATTGACTGTAAAGATGTAATTATTCACATTTTCTCAACTTCGGCAAGAGAATTTTACAAACTTGACCGCTTGTGGGCGGACTGTGAAGAAATAGATATTAGTAAAATTATAAATTCATAAATTGAGAGGCACAAAATGAGATACGAGCATTTGGAAATTGAAAAGAAATGGCAAGAATATTGGGAGAAGAACGAAACATTTAAGACTGATGTTTGGGATTTTTCAAAGCCTAAATTCTATGCATTAGATATGTTCCCATATCCGTCTGGAGTTGGTCTTCATGCAGGACACCCCGAAGGATATACCGCTACTGACATTATATCAAGAATGAAAAGAATGCAGGGATATAATGTGCTTCACCCTATGGGATACGATTCATTTGGACTTCCAGCGGAACAATATGCGGTAAATACCGGCAATCATCCTAATGGTTTTACTCAAGAAAATATCAAAACATTCTCAAAGCAACTAAAAGAACTTGGTTTTGACTATGACTGGAGCAAAATGATTGCTACAAGTGATCCTGAATTTTACAAGTGGACACAATGGATATTTAAACAGTTGTATCTTGACGGATACGCACAGTATGTTGATATGCCTGTAAACTGGTGCGAGGAACTTGGAACAGTTTTGTCAAACGACGAGGTTATTGATGGTAAGTCCGAGCGTGGAGGTTTTCCTGTTGTTAGAAAGAATATGAAACAATGGGTTATCAATCAACCTGCATTTGCAGAAGAACTTTTGGAAGGTCTTGATGAAATAGATTGGCCCGAATCAACAAAACTTATGCAAAAGAACTGGATAGGAAAGTCAACTGGTGTCGAGGTTAAATTCCAAGTCGTTGGCGGTGGTGAATTTTCTATATTCACAACTTGCATTGAAACAATTTACGGCATCACATTTATGGTTCTTGCTCCCGATGGTGACATCGTAAAAGAACTTATGCCAAGAATTCAAAATAAAGAAGAAGTTCAGGCATATATTGATGAAACCTTGAAAAAGAACGATATGGATAGAACCGAACTTAACAAAACGAAGTCTGGTTGCGAACTCAAAGGTGTCACATGTATTAACCCCGTAAATGGCAAGGAAGTTCGTATGTTTATTGGAGATTTCGTTCTTGCAAGTTACGGAACGGGTGCTGTAATGGCAGTTCCATCTCACGACCAACGCGATTTTGAATATGCTATCGCACATAATATTGATATGATTCAAGTAATAGATGGAGATGAAAAACTTGGACATGTTGATGTTTCCGAAAAGGCGTTTGAAAAGGGAGAATATCTCGGACGCGGATATAAACTTATTAATTCCGAGGAGTTTTCCGGTCTTGTTGTAGAAGAGGCAAAAGAGGCCATCACAGTAAAACTTGAAAAACTTGGCGTTGCTAAAAGAACTGTAAACTACCATTTTAGAGAATGGATCTTTGCAAGACAGCGTTACTGGGGCGAGCCTGTTCCTGTTGTTCATGGAGAAGATGGTCAAATTCATGTTCTTGATGACTCGGAACTTCCGCTTGTTTTGCCTGAACTCGAAAACTACAAAGGCGTAAATGGAAAAGCGCCTCTTGAAAATGCTACTGAATGGAAAAAATACGACCGAAACGGCATTAAAGGTGTTAGAGAGACTTCCACAATGCCAGGTTCAGCGGGTTCGAGCTGGTATTTTCTTCGTTATATAGATCCAACTAACGATAAGGAATTTGCTAACCAAGAACTTATTAAACATTGGATGCCTGTTGACCTTTACATAGGTGGTCCTGAACACTCCGTAGGTCACCTTATGTATTCAAGAATTTGGAATAGATACCTTTATAACAAAGGTCTTGCTCCTACAAAAGAGCCATTTAAGAAACTCGTGCATCAAGGTATGATCCTTGGCGCTAACGGAATCAAAATGGGTAAGCGTTTCCCTGAATTCGTTGTAAATCCAAGCGATGTAGTGCGTGAATATGGTGCAGATACTCTTCGTTTGTATGAAATGTTTATGGGTCCGCT
>JAZNJK010000018.1:0-23426 GCA_045578005.1 Eubacteriales bacterium
TGCCACCAAAATCAACTTGGTTTGAGCCAAAACTCCGTAGTGGACTTTTGATTCACAAAATCTAATTATAACAAAAATCTCCGTCTTTTTAGACGGAGATTTTTTGTTTGATAAATTAATTAAATTGATTTTGGAATTTAAAAAATTAAAAATTCAAAAATAATGATTTTAAAATTTAAAAATTTATTAATTGTAAAATTCAAAAATATATAAAATTTATAGTTATAATATTTAAAACTGAATGTGGGTTTTTCAATAATCAGTTTTATAAAATCATATTTTTAAATGCTTTTTGAAAAATGAAGCAACACTTTAATTGAATTTTAGAAATGCTCACTTTATTTTTTTGAGAATATGTTGTATAATGAAATTACAAAAGTGCTTTTGAATACAACAAAAAGGAAAAATATTATGAGTATAGGTGAAAAAATTAAGAATTTGCGAAAAAACAAGAACATGACACAAGAGGACTTGGCGGAATGTTTAAATGTATCAATTTCTGCTATTTCTCAATGGGAAATAGGCAAAACTATGCCCGACATAACAATGATTCCGATTATTTGTAATGTTTTTGATGTTTCTTCTGATAAACTACTTGAAATTGATGTAACAAAAAAGAATCAAGAAATTAAAAAGATTAGAGAAGAGGCATTTAAATATTACGGTCGCGGTTTTGTTTTAGAGGGAAAAGAAATATTAAAAGACGGTCTTTCGAAATTTCCAAACTGTCATGATATTATGTGTGACTATGTTCATGTTCTTGAATTGGAAAGAGGCCAATTACCCGAGGAAGAGGCGAAAGGGAACGAGGAAGAAATTATAAGGCTTGGCGAAAAAATTATTGCGGAGTGCGATGATTTTAGCATTCGTGCAACCACTATTCAAAAACTATGTATAATTTACAGTGATATCGGAAACGAAGATAGAGCCATTGAACTTGCAAACCAAATGCCGTCTTATGTATTAAGTCGAGAATCGCTTTTGAGTTTCATTTATAAAGGTGATAAGTTTAGGGATTTAGAAACGAATATTTTGCTATATGACCATATTCAAGCAATGTCGAATAGAATAAAGTGGAACTTTAAAATGGATTCGGGAATGTGGTTATATTCATATGACGAAAGAGCGACGCTTGTTAAAAAGCAAATTGATTTTTTAAGCCGAGGATTACGGATTTTATAATGAAACGCTTTGCGATTCATATAAAATTTTAGCGACTCATGGTGCAAGACAAGGCGATGAAAAGCAAACGATTTTTTACATAGAACTTAGCGCAAATCACGCAATTAAATTCATAGAATATATGGCGTGCAAGGAGTTTAAATTTTCGTCGCTTCTTTTCAAGGGAAGAACGGAAATACCCGATGTTCATCTTGGTAGTAAATTTAACAGCGCATATCATTTGCTTGAATTCCTAAAAGAACCACAATTTGATTTTATAAGAACAAATGAAAAGTTTCTTGGAACAAAAGCAAAACTTGAAAAATATGCAGGAGAATGGCAAGTGTAATTCAAAAACGAGTGCTTCGGCACTCGTTTTTTCTATAAAAAACCGTATAAGACTATCCCAAAATAGCCTTATACGGTTTTTGGTGCAGATGATGAGACTCGAACTCACAAGAACGGTGTTCATTGGCTTCTGAGACCAACGCGTATACCAATTCCGCCACATCTGCGCAAGTTGGCATGCCAACTGCGAAAATTATTAGTTTTTCTTTCCGTAGGTTTCTAAATATGCTTTTTTGCATTTTTTAATAGAAGCGATGGCTTCCTTGCGACCGCAAATTTTATCAACATATGTTGTCTTATTTTCAAGATACTTGTAAACCTCAAAAAAGTGTTTGATTTCGTGAAATTGGTGTTGTGGAAGGTCAACAATATCTTGATAAGAATTCAAAAATGGATCGTTAAGTGGGATTGCGATGATTTTTTCATCTGCTTCATTTTCATCTACCATATTTATCATACCGATAGGGAAACACTCAACGGTTGACATAGGTTCAAGCCCTTCTTGACAAAGCACGAGAACATCGAGTGGGTCGCCATCTTCAGAAAGTGTGCGTGGGATAAAACCATAGTTAGCGGGATAGTGAGTAGATGTATATAAAATTCTATCAAGGCGCAAAAGACCGCTTTCTTTATCAAGTTCGTATTTGTTTTTGCTACCTTTTGTAATTTCGATAACTGCTACAAAATTGTCAATATTAATTCTTTCATCTCTAAAATCATGCCATGGATTCATTTTTGTTACCTCTTTTTTTCAAAATTTCCTTGTTTAATATTATATACACTTATCTTTCCCGTGTCAAGAAAAATATTACATGATTTTGAAAAAATTGAAAAGAGCGTTAAGAAAGTTCTTTTCTTAACGCTTCAATTATTTTCTTTTCCTCTCTTGACACTTTTACTTGCGTAAGACCGAGAAGTTCGGCGGTTTTTTGTTGGGAATATTCTTGTAAATATCTCATAGTAATAATTTGTCGCCATAGAGGTGGAAGTTTTGAAATCGCTTGGGAAAGTGCGATATGGTCGATTTTTTCATCAATTTCATTGCGATCACTACTAAGAGTGCTTTCAAGGGTAAAGCCGTCATCTTCGCCTGATAGAGAAGAAGATAGTGAATTTACAGGTGACGAGGCATCAAGTGCTATTACTGCGTCGGAAACACTTAAATTACAAATTTTTGCAAGTTCTTCGATACTTGGTTCACAACCGTGTTGAGAGAGGTATTTTTCGCGTTCTTTCATAATGAGTGCGCCTTGCTGTTTGTATATTCTACTAACCTTTATTAGTCCGTCGTCACGAATAAAACGACGGATTTCGCCTATTATAAGAGGAACTGCATATGTTGAAAAAACAGTTCCACGATTGGTATCAAAACTGCGAATAGCCTTTAACATACCAATACAACCGATTTGAACAAGGTCTTCGTATTCAACGCCTCTGTCACGAAATCGCAATGCGATAGAGCGAACAAGTCCCATATTCGCTTCCATTAGGATACTTGTGGCTTGCTCATCGCCGAGTGCGGATTTTTCAAGTAGTTCTTGATTTTGAGTAAAATTCATATTATTTCAGTTGTTTTGTCATTTCGATACGGACACCTTTGCCGAGTTTTGATTTAACGCTTAACTTGTCCATGAAGGTCTGCATAACGGCAAAGCCCATTCCACTGCGTTCACCGCTTGTGTCGGTGGTGAAAAGGGGAGTCATAGCCTGTGCTACATTTTCAATACCGCAACCTTTATCCGTAATATCAATAACAACTCTCCTATCGGAAAAATATTTGACTCCTATGTAAATAATTCCTTCGGAAAATTTATATCCGTGCACTATCGAGTTTGTAACCGCCTCGGAAACAGCGCATTTTATGTCCGCAATCTCTTCGAGAGTTGGGTTTAATTGTGCCACAAAGGTTGCCACGGCATTTCTTGCCAAACTTTCGTTTATGGAAATTGATGGCAAGTTTAATTTGATATAGTTTTTAGCACGCTTCATTATCGCCGTCTCCTTCAATTTCAATTATTCTTTCAATTCCTGCAAGGGATAGAATTCGTTTTATACGTTTTGTGGGGTGGTATAAAATTAATTTCGCTCCCATATCACTTGATAGAGTATATCTACCTAAAATTAAACCAAGTCCCGATGAATCCATAAATTCAACACTGCTTAAATCAAGGATTACGGTGTGAGGTTTTTTATCTTTTATTAAAAAATCAATCGCCTCTCTTGCTCGTTTGGCTGAATGATGGTCAATATCGCCTGTAAGTCCTATTCTTAAAATTCCATTTTTAAATGTAGAGGTTAAATTGTTATTTGTCATATTTTCACCGCCTTTTTCATATATTTTATACCATTCATTATGAAAATTTTGTCAAATAAAGGGGATAAAATCGTTTTTTCGCAAGACAAAATTTGATAATTATTGACAAGTGTTTTAAGGTATGATAATATTATATAAGAGGTGAAAATATGGACAACAATACTTTTTTGCAAATAAATAGAACGGAAATTAACATTGGACTTGAAAAAGAATATAAGTTTTTTCAAATAAGTGATTCGCACATTGCTTATGTTGATGAAAAGAGTTCCGATGTTGATATTAAGGATAATGATCGTTCTTTTAATGGTTGGCACACAACGAAAAGAGAATTTGCAACGAAATTCTCTGAGTTTTGTGATGAAAGATACGATATACAAGCACATTTGCTTTTTGAAAAACTGATGGATTATGCGCTCAATTTTAATCCTGATGCGGTTATTTTTTCGGGTGACATTATGGATAGAGTTACCGATAGTAACATAAGATATTTGAAGGATTATATCGGCTCGTATCCCAAAAAGGTTATTTATTGCCTTGGAAATCATGCAACGCACGATGAATATGGAAATCATCGAAATATGTATGATAGGTTTGAAGGACTTGTTGAAAACCCCGATTTTGATATATTTGATTTCGGTGAGTTTGAAATAGTTGCGCTTGATAACGGAAGTAAGACGGTAACTCCATCGCAACTTGAAAAATTGAAAAATGAAATTCAAAAAGGAAAGAAGATTTTGCTTGTCATTCATATTCCATTAAGGATTGGCGAGTTCGGTAAAATTATGGGAGAGCAAATAGGCGGATATTTCCTTATGGGTTCTGACGGTGATGATGCAAGTGCATTCGAACTAAATAGACTTGTAGAGGAGAACGCTTCCTCGTTTATCGCTATTTTAGCCGGACATATACATACATCACTTGAACATAATGTATCGGAAAATTTGAAACAATATACTACTTCAAGTTCTCTTATTGGTTATGGTAGAGAAATTATTATAAAGTAAAAGGAGAAAGATATGCTTTTAATTCCAGAGGTTAAATTTCAAAAAAAAGGCGGAAAAAGAATAATTACAGGTTGCACATTTTCATTTCCTGAGGAAATTGATGAAAGAGTAGTTGCCCTTTCCAAAAAAGTGCCTTGCGGTAGCACGCCTGTTGTAATTAAAATTAACGAAAATGGCAAAGAGGATTATAAAATCACATTTTCTGACACCGTAAAGGTGGTTGCATCATCTCAAAAGGGCGCATTTTATGCTATTCAAACTTTGCGCCAAATTGTTAAAAACGGATTTTGCGATGCTGATGAAATAGAAGATGCTCCGGATTTCGAAAATAGAGGATTTTATTACGATATTACAAGAGGACGCGTCCCTACTCTTGATGCGCTCAAAAAACTTGTAGATGATATGGCATATTACAAGTTGAATATGCTTCAACTTTATGTAGAGCATACATTCCCATTTAAAGAATATGATGGAATTTATCAAAAGTTTGGCTATATGACCGCTGAG
This sequence comes from Eubacteriales bacterium, assembly GCA_045578005.1. GTDB lineage: Bacteria > Bacillota > Clostridia > Oscillospirales > CAG-272 > RGIG2000. The sequence goes on from JAZNJK010000018.1 coordinate 5,335, forward strand.
GAAACCAAAGAACTTGATAAATATTGTAAAGAAAACTTTATCGAACTTGTGCCATCGCTTTCTTGTTTTGGACACCTTTATGAACTTTTGCAAAGTGATAAGTATAAACATCTTTGCGAACTTGAAAATTATGAACCACAATCAATATATTGGGCTGAGAGAATGGCGCATCACACTATCGATGTGTCGAATCCGGAGAGTATAGAACTCATAAAAAGTCTTATCGACCAATATTCACCACTTTTTACAAGCGATAAATTTAACATTTGCTGTGATGAAACTTTCGATCTCGGAAACGGCAAAAACGCAGGTAAGGACAAGGGCAGACTCTATGTTGATTTTGTAAAACAAGTTATTGCTCATGTGAAATCCAAGGGCAAAATCGCTATGATGTGGGGAGATGTTATAAATCAACACCCCGAACTTATCTCCGAATTTGACGATGATGTTATATTTATGAGTTGGGGATATAGTCCAAACGAAAAGCCTGATATGGTTTATAAATTTAGAGATGCAAAAAGACCGCAATATGTATGTCCAGGTGTTAGCAACTGGACGAGTCTTATTGAACTCCCTCACGCATCGGTGCCAAATATTACTAAGATGACACAGTATGGATATGAATCCGGTGCGGTTGGTGTTTTGAACACTTGTTGGGGAGATTATGGACAAATTTCGCCAATCCAAGCATGTATGTTCGGTATGATTTATGGTGCGCACAGAAGTTGGAGGGCAACGAGTGAGTGTCCATATTTTGATAAAGCAATAGATTTACTACATTACGGATATGAGGGTGGAGCAGATATCGTTAAGAAAATTGCAAAGGCTCATAAATGTTGTTATTGGTATAGTTTGCTTGTTAAATATTCAAATGAAAAATTTGGAAATGACCGAATGAAACTTTGGCACGAGCCATCTCCTGACGAATATAATGAGGCATTTGCGGAAATTGAAGAGTTAATCCCTTATCTTATGGCAACAACATGGGAAAACGAGGATGCAAGAAAGGCGCTTTTGGTAGTTGCTGAGGGCGTTGAAATTATGATTGCAATGCTTATGTCAAGAACTACGGGCGAAAAACTTGGAATTAATTTAAGTGATATCGAAGAGTGGCTTGGTAAATATAAGGATTTGTATATGAGCGAGAGCAAACTTGGAGAACTCAAGGAATTTGTTCTTGTATTCTACGCACTTGCTCAAAAATATCTTAAATAATGAGGCGTTATGGAATTAAGTTATAAAAGCGTAAAAGACTTGCTTGTTAGCATTTTTGTGGGATTTTCGATAGGTTTATCGGTGATTATTCCGGGAATTAGCGGTTCATCAATAGCGATTATAATGAAAGTTTATGATAAATTGATGTATTCGTTTTCTAATATTTTTAAAAAATTCAAGTCTTGCATTATCTTTTTAATTCCCATAGGTATAGGGATTTTATTGGGATTTTTAATAGGCTTGATTATTGTGAAAATTCTACTTGAAGCATTTCCGTTTATAACAATTTGCTTTTTTGTAGGACTCATGGTAGGAACTTATCCAATTTTGTTCAAAGAAATAAAGGGCAACCGTTTTGATTTAAAGAAAACACTATTGTTTATATCGGGAATAATTGTTCCTATCGTCATAACTGTATTGTCACTCGTTATTGGCATTGACAACAGTTTGGCAGGATTGAATTTAGGACACTATATGCTATTTTTAGTTCTTGGAATTTTGATTTCGTTGACACAGTTAATTCCGGGACTTAGCGCAACTGTGCTTCTTATGATGTTTGGCTATTATAAAGCGCTTATGGACGGAATAGGAAGAGAATTGTTTTCTAATTTCGGCTTGATAATGGTTTATGTCATTCTTCTTGTCGGATTTGTTATAGGAACATTACTTTTCTCGAAAATAATTAATAAATTACTTGAAAATGCAAGGATAAAATTCTTTTTTGTCATATGCGGTCTTTCAATAGGATCTGTATTTGCGGTCTTTTTGGGAAACGATTGTATGGATATTTACAAGGGCTGGACAAACGCTACAATGGTAAGCGATATTCTTATTGGATTTGCTTTTCTACTTGTCGGGTTTGCGATTTCATTTGCGCTTTATATTTATGATAAGAAAAGAGAATCGCTTGGTAAAAATGACACTCAAAAATAATAATGGAGAAGAATAAAATGAGTTTTCTTGTTAACACTTATGAGAAAATAGAAATCAAAAATTCATCGAAGCAAACTAAGGAAGTTATTAAACTACTTTCTGAATATATTAGACAGTTTGAGCAGAAAAGGTGTATTGAGGATTTCAATGTTTTGGACATGAGATTGTCTATCAATGGAATGCTGTATAATGATAGACGAGCGATTTTTGTTTATTCCAAAAATTTAGAGAAGATCAAGGAAATTACATTTGAAGTTTACTTTTCTATTATGCAAGTTTTGGGAAGTAATTATGGTTATTCTTATTGGATTGAATTTTTTAAGGATAAAAAGCCTGCATTAACAAAAAATGTTTCGTATAAATGTCTTGAATTTTATGATTCAAACGAAGATGTTGTTGCTTATAATTTCGGTGCTGATTTTATAGGAGAAGTTCCCTATAATGCCAAAAAAGATGATGTTGATCATATTGGAGAGTGGTTTTGCAACAACTTTTTATTAAGTGCTAATTTTAGCGGTGATATTGAACCTAAAATGGTTAAGGAACTTATGGAAGAGGTTGCTTTTTTAAAGTTTAAATATCATTTTCTTGATGAAATAGAAGAGCCATTTGATAATGAATTTAGATTTGGCAGCGAGGTCTTCGCAAGAGGAGATTTTAATAACTTTTTATCCGCTATTCAAATAATAATTGATCATTTGCTTAAAATGGGAGCGAATGTGAACCTCGGTGGAGTCTTTACTCCTGCGGATTGCGACGATTTTTCGGCAATAAAAATATTGCTTGATGAAAACAATCAAGCAATCGCTGAATATTGCAGTTTTAATTAAACAAACCCCCAACGCATTGCGTTGGGGGTTTTACTGAATTAAGTTATTCTTCGTCGGAATTTTTGGAATGGTCAACCATATATTTATCTATGTTTGGATAAGCGCAGTAAACACCGATAAAGTCCATAATTGCGATGGTTATGATAAACGGAAGAATTATTCCAATAGGCATATAAAGCATGAAAATAAGGATATTCAGAGCCACTAAAAGTAAGGTGAAAAGCACGCCTACCATATTTCGCTTTATGCCTAAAATTACAAAGTAAAGCGCATTTTTTATGATTTTACTCAATTTCAATTTGAATGTGAAAATCATAATATATGCATATGTTCTTGCAATCCAATAAATTGTAGCCATACAAATTGTGAAGAAAAGCATAATTGCGTTCATTGAACTTGCGGAATAGTTAGAGAATAAGAAATAAATATTATACGCAAACATAGCGATGAACAGAGTGTCAATGATTCCAAAAATCAAGGATTGTTTAATATTTCTTTTGATGATATAAAAGAAATCGGAGAATGGAAAAATTGGCTCGCCAAGGACGATGTTTCTATAAATATAGGTTGTGCCAACTTTGGTAAGTCCCATTGTGAAAATTATCAAAATACCGAGTGCAAATAGCACAATAGTCGGTGTGTTTATAACATTTACTGCAATTTTTGTGCCGAAGACACTGATATATGATGACATTTCGGCACTTTGCTCAAATAGCATAGCACCTTTCAAAATTCCCCACTGTTGATTGAGCGGAGCGAATGAAGTTGTGCTAAAACTACCGGACATAGCAAGGATTATAAAGAAAATAGGGAAGTTGCCAAAGGTGAAAAGAAGATTTGCAGACATTAACTTTCCAAGTTTTCTCCAAATCGCCTTAAATCCATTTTTTAAAGTTGGTTCTTTCAAGAAATTGATGCTTTCGCCTTCAGCACCTTTGCCGTCTCTATAATACCAATCGAAAATATTGAATTTTTTCTTTTTCGGTTGGTTTTCTTCAAATTCTTCTTCGTAGTTATCGTTCATATTTTACCTCTTAATTAAGTTTGGCGAGTTCGTCGGCACGCTTTGCACAAGCATCCATTGCTTCGCCTACGATTTCAACAAATTTTTTATCTTCAAAAACATTTAAGGCGCGTTCAGTTGTGCCGTTAGGGGATTTTACCATTTTTATAAGGTCGTCAACGCTACGCTCATCTTGTAAAATCATATTTGCTGAGCCGATAATTGTTTTACAGATCATTTCAAGGGCGTTTTCTTCATCAAACCCGATTTTTTTAGCACCATCAAGCATCGCCTTTACAAAAAGATAAACATAAGCGGGAGATGATGATGTAATGGCGGTGATTTTATTGATATCTTCTTCCTTTGCTTCGGTTGTATAACCTGATGTTGCAAAAAGAGAAGTAGCGAATGCAAATTCATCATCGCTGACAGCGTCGTTTTTGCAAAGTGCGGTAACGCCTTGACCGATAAGTAATGGAGTGTTAGGCATTGTGCGGACAATTTTGACCTTTCCAAGTGCTGATTCTATGGAATTTATTGTAATTCCTGCACAAATTGAAATAAATACCTTTTTTGAAATGTCAATTTTTGCAATTTCGCTTAATATATCTTTGATATTTTGGGGTTTTACTGAAAAGAAGATATAATCGGCAAATTCAACGGCTTCTTTTATAGAATTTGCGTGATTGCATTCCGAGTTGAATTTGGAATATTGTTCGGTAAATTTATCATATAGTATAATATCGCTAGGCAAAGTGGTGTTTGCGCAAAGAATACCGCCACATATTGCACTTGCCATATTTCCGGCACCGATAAATGCGATTTTATTCATACTAAAAACCTCGTTTTGAAAATTATTTAATTAAGTATAACACAAATTTTGCATAATATCAATATTAAAAGAAAATATTTCAAATAGGGTTGACTAAAAATTCAATTTAGTGTATACTTAATACAAATATTTAGCGGATCAATAATAAAGAGGAAAATTATTTTATGAATTTTATAAAAAGAATTTTTTCGAGAATACCGACCATACATACAGATAGATTAACTCTTAGAGAAATGCGCCGTTCAGATGCTATGGACATGTTCGAATATTCAAAAAATCCAAGCACATCTAAATATTTGCTTTGGGATGTGCATAAAAATTTAGATTTTACCAAGGAATTTATTGAGTATGTAATCACCAAATACAAGTCGGGCGAATATACTGATTGGGCGGTAATTTACAAAGAAAATTCAAAGATGATTGGAACAGTTGGATTTACCAAAATAGATGAAGAAAATCGAGTTGCCGAGATTGGATATGTTTTAAATCCTGAATATTGGGGAAGAGGAATTGCTACGGAAGTTGCATCGGAAGTTATGAAATTTGCCTTTGAGACTTTAAATATGCACAGAGTAGAGGCGAAATTTATGTTTGGGAATGATGCGAGTCTTGCCGTTATGAAAAAACTCGGTATGAAATTCGAGGGCTATCAAAGAGATTTGCTTTTTGTGAAGGGAAAATATAGAACTATTGGCACAGCATCGATTTTAAAGAACGAATATTACAAAGAACAGGAATAAAATCCTGTTTTTTGTCTTTTTGTAGGAAAAAACAGTAAAAATTGTAAAATTTTTTTGAATAAAAGATTTAATATCTTATTGAATTTTTAGATACTATATTGTATAATAATTATGTATAAGTATACATTTTTTCTGTTAGGTGGTGATTTCGTGCAAAAAAATGATGTCATAAATAACGATATGAGTGCATATTTTTTTCATCAAGGCACAAATTTTTATGCGTATGATTATTTAGGTTGCCACGAGATTTTTACTTGTGACGGAAGTTTTGAATATACATTTAGAGTTTGGGCGCCCAACGCGGACAAGGTGGAACTTGTCTCCGATTTTACAGCGTGGGATAACGGACTTGATCTTCAAAAAATTACTGAAATGGGAGTTTGGGAATGTAAATTCATTTCTAATGAACGACTTATTGGTAGGTTTTATAAATACAAGATAACAACGCGTGGTATCTCTCACTACAAAGCCGATCCTTTTGCTTTCCATTCTCAAACAAATCAAAATACGGCCTCTATAGTTGCTAATATTGATGGATTTGAGTGGAGCGACGAAAAATGGCTTGAATACAGAAAATCTATAATAAAAAAGAACGAAAAATCAGAGTCAAATAAATATTTTTATCAAGCACCGCTTAATATTTATGAAGTTCATCTTGGTTCTTGGAAAACAAGAGACTCAAAATCAAATTCAGACGGAGCGCACTATCTTAATTATCGTGAAATCGCTAACGAACTCGCACCATATGTGAAGAGAATGGGTTTTACTCACATCGAACTTCTTCCGGTTATGGAACATCCGTTTGATGGCTCGTGGGGATATCAAGTTTGCGGATATTATGCGCCTACTTCACGCTACGGCACGCCTGAGGACTTTATGTATTTCGTGAATAAAATGCACGAATGCGGAATAGGTGTTATTCTTGACTGGGTCCCCGCGCATTTTCCAAAGGATGAACACGGACTTTATGAATTTGATGGAAAACCGCTTTATGAATATCAAGGCAAGGATCGAATGGAACATAAAGTTTGGGGAACGAGATTTTTTGATGTCGGTAGACAAGAGGTTCAATCATTCCTTATGTCAAACGCACTCTTTTGGTTTAGAAAATACCATGTTGATGGATTAAGGGTTGACGCAGTAGCATCGATGCTTTATCTTGATTATGATAGAGAGCCAGGAGAATGGATTCCTAATGAGGACGGAGATAACAAAAATAAGGAAGCGATAGCATTTTTTCAAAAGTTAAATACTCAACTTTTTGCGGAATTTGAAGATGCACTTATGATTGCCGAGGAGTCGGCAGACTGGCAAATGATAACAAAGCCTGTTTTTCAAGGTGGGCTTGGGTTTAATTACAAATGGAATATGGGCTGGGCAAACGATGTATATGATTATGTTCAAACAGATCCGTATTTTAGGCAGTTTAACCATGATAAATTGACTTTTCCGATGATGTATGCTTTTAACGAAAATTACATCATGCCGATATCACACGACGAGGTCGTTCATGGTAAAAAGTCGTTAGTTGATAAAATGTATGGAGATTATGACCAAAAGTTTTCAACGATGCGTGCGTTTTTAACCTATATGATGACTACACCTGGCAAGAAAATGATGTTTATGGGAACTGAGTTTGCTCAATTTAGAGAGTGGGATTATGAAAATGAACTCGAATGGTTTATGCTCAAATATCCGCGACACAGTGAAATGCAAAGATTTGTTTCGCACTTAAATAATTTCTATCTTGAGTCCAAAGAACTTTGGGAAATCGATAATTCTTGGGACGGATATGAATGGATTGCTACAAATCAAAGCGATACAAATGCTATATCTTATAAACGAAAGGCGATTGACGGCTCAATACTTTATGTTGTAATCAATTTTTCGCCCGTTCAAAGACAAAATTATCCAATTTTAGTTGATGATTGCGGAAATTATAAAGAGGTATTGAATACGGATGAATATAGGTTTGGCGGAAAAGGACTTTTGAATGATAAAGTTCTTAAAACAAAATCCTATAATAGCGATTTAATAAACAAACAAAATTATATTGAAATAAATCTCCCACCGCTAAGCGCTGTGATTATTCGCAAAGTAGATGGAAGAGTAAGGAGAGGGTAATTATGTTTAAGAAAAAAGAATGCGTTGCAATGTTATTGGCAGGCGGTCAGGGAAGTAGACTTTACACACTTACCGAAAAGACTGCAAAGCCTGCGGTTACTTTTGGTGGAAAATATAATATAATTGATTTTCCTATGTCTAACTGCATAAACTCGGGAATTGATACGGTAGGTGTGCTTACACAGTATCAACCGCTTGTGCTAAATGAATACATTGGAAATGGTCAACCTTGGGACCTTGACAGATTGACTGGTGGGGTTATGATTTTGCCACCATATCAAGCAAAGAAGGGTGCTGATTGGTATAAAGGCACTGCGAATGCTATCTATCAAAACCTTGGATTTATCAATAGATACGACCCTGATTATGTAATTATTCTTTCGGGTGACCATATTTACAAGATGGATTATAATGCAATGCTCGAAGCACATAAGGCGAAGGGCGCAGATTGCACTATTGCGGTGCTTAATGTTCCTCTTTCTGAGGCGAGCAGATTTGGAATTATGGTAACTGATGATACAGGAAGAATTACACAATTCCAAGAAAAACCGAAAAATCCAATTAGCACACAGGCGTCGATGGGTATATACATATTCAATCGAAGCGTGCTTGAAGACTATCTTGTTGCTGATGAAAATGACAAGAGTTCAAGCAATGATTTTGGAAAGAATATTATCCCTAATATGCTTGCAGACGGCAAAATGATGTTTGCGTATCCGTTTGAAGGATATTGGAAGGATGTTGGAACTATTGACAGTTTGTGGGAAGCGAATATGGATCTTCTTGGCGAAAATCCAAATTTCAATGTTCACGATAAATCTTGGAGAATTTTCTCGAGAAACTATGCAGAGCCACCACAATTTATTGGGAATGGTGGATATGCTATTAACTCAATCATTACCGAGGGTTGCGTAATCGAAGGAATGGTTAAAAATTCGGTGCTTTCTAATGGTGTAGTAGTTGAAGAAGGCGCTATTGTTAGCGACTCGGTTATTATGAGCGGTGTTACCATAAAGGCTGGCGCTCGTGTAAATTATTCAATTATTGATAGCAACACTGTTGTTGGCGAAAAGGCTGTAATTGGCGAAAATAAAGAAGTTGCCAAGGGAATTACAGTTATTGGAAGTGATATCACAATCGGTGGTGGCTCACTTGTAGAAGCGGGCGTTATGATTGATTCCGATTTTAATAATGGAAATAACTAATAAGGGAGGATATAGATATGTCAGCGGCAGGAATTATTTTTTCAAACATTCATGATGCGAATATTCCCGAATTAACAAGAAACAGGACTATGGCATCCGTCCCGTTTGGTTGTAGATATAGGTTAATCGACTTTGCGCTTTCAAATATGGTAAACTCAAACATCCATAATGTGAGCGTTATTACTCACTATAACTATCAATCCCTTATGGACCATTTGGGAGCAGGTAAGGACTGGGATTTGGCAAGGCGTGCAGGAGGTATCAAGATACTTCCGCCATATATCACTGCGTATGCAAACAATGTAAACGCGCTTTACAGAACAAGACTTGAAGCACTCAAAAGTGTTAGCCACTCAATTACAAAGATTACCGATGATTATGTTGTTCTTTCTGACTGTGATGTAATTTGTAACATAGATCTTAACGATATGATAAAAAATCATATTGACAACAAGGCGGATATTACAATTGCTGTTCAAAAGGTTAATTTGACAAAGGTAGCGGCAAAGGCGAATGTTCTAATTACATCTGATGAAAGCGGAAGAATAACTGACCTTCAGGCTTATCCTACATCTTTTGAAGGCGAAAGTGATATTAACCTTAACATTATGGTAATGACAAGACAATATTTACAAGAAATTGTGCTTGATGCGGTTGCTCACGACTATATTAGCCTTAATAAAGATATAATTTTGAAGAATTTGAAGGGCAAAAATTACCGTGTTTATAGATATGACGGATATTTTGCTTGTATTTCATCTTCCGAGGATTATTACAAGTGCAGTATGGAACTTATCCAAAACAAAGATATTAGAGATCAACTTTTTAGAGTTAAAAATAGACCTATTTATACAAAGGTTAGAAACTCCGCACCAACATACCACAGTCCTGATGCAAAGATCAAAAATTCATTGATTGCTGACGGTTGTCAAATATTTGGAGAGGTTGAAAATTCCATTTTGTTTAGAGGTGTTAAGGTAGGAAAGGGAAGCGTTGTTAAAAATTGCATTCTATTCCAAGACACATTTACAGGAGAGAATGTTAAACTTAACTGCGTTATTGCGGATAAAAATGTTGTTATTCGTGATAATAAGGTGCTTTCGGGAGATGAAACTTTGCCATTTTATCTTGCTAAGGGTAAAATGATTTAAGGAGGACAATATGAAAATACTTTTTGTAGGCGCTGAGGCTATACCTTTTGTTTCAACCGGCGGTCTTGGCGATGTGCTTGGCTCACTTCCATCCGCACTTGCTAAAAATGGCGAAAACGATGTTAGAGTTGTTTTGCCACTTCACCGTGCGATTAAAGAAAAGTTTATGAAGGAACTTGATTTTATCGGCGAAACATATGTATATTTATCTTGGAGATGCCAATATTGCGGTGTATTTTCTTGCAAAAAAGATGGTGTAACATATTACTTCATTGACAATGAATACTATTTTGACCGTGATACAATTTACGGAAATTATGATGATGCCGAAAGATATGGATTTTTCGGCAAGGCGGTGCTTGATATAATGCCACTTATCGAGTTTTATCCCGATATTTTGCACACAAATGACTGGCAAAGCGCAATGAGTGTAATCTATTTGAAGAGAAAGTATGCTCACAAAGAGGAATATTCGAAAATAAAAACAATTTATACAATTCATAATATAGATTACCAAGGAATTTATCCTCTTAGCATTCTTGGTGATGTGTTTGGCCTTGATTCCAATGATGATTTGACTGTGCTTGAATATAATGGTTGTATAAACCTTACAAAAGGTGCAATTGTTTGCACAGATCAAGTATCAACCGTTAGCCAAAGATACGCAAACGAAATACAAACCGAATTCTATTCAAGCGGACTTCATCACATTCTTCATTTGGTTGCCGATAAGGTATGCGGAATTGTTAATGGAATAGATGTTGATTATTATAATCCTGCAACTGATAATGCTATCCCGGTTAAATATGACTCCAAAAATCTTTCGGGTAAGGCTATTTGCAAGAAAGAACTTCAAACACTTTCTGGATTACCGCAAAACGAAAAAGTTCCAGTTGTTTCAATGGTTTCAAGACTTGCATCTCACAAGGGATTTGATTTGGTTCAGTATATTATTCCTGAAATTCTTTCTTTTGGTGTTCAATTTGTTCTTTTGGGAACAGGAGAGAATGACCTTGAAAAGTATTTCATTGAATTACAGGATAGATATCCAAATCAAGTAAGAGTATTTCTTGAATTCAATAAAGATCTTTCAAAGAAGATTTATGCGGGTTCTGATATATTCTTGATGCCTTCAAAGAGTGAGCCTTGCGGTCTTGCACAAATGATTTCATCAAGATATGGCACAGTTCCTGTTGTTCGTGAAACTGGCGGTCTTTACGACACTATAAAGCCATATAACAAATATACTGGTGATGGTAACGGATTTACCTTTGCTAACTATAACGCTCACGAAATGAAGGATGCAATCGGTCGTGCGGTTGAATTATTTAATGATGAGCAGAAGTGGAATGATATTGTAAGAAAAATTATGAACATTGATTTTTCTTGGAATGTTTCCGCTAAAAAATACGTAGATCTATACAAGAATTTAGTCGGCGAATGTTAAGTTGAAACTGTCCCGTATCTAGCGGGACAGTTTAATTTGATACGATTTGCAAATTATAGATAAACAATTTGCATCTTGTAGAATAAAGGAGAAAAATTAATGAACAGAAAATGGACAAAGGAAGATATTAAAAACGCTTTACAACTTAAATTGTCAAGATATTTTGGTGTAAATCCTGACGATGCGAACAAAGAACAGGTTTACAAGGCAACTATTTTGACTGTGAAGGATATATTAACTCAAAAGAGATCTCATTTTAAACATAGAGTTAGAGATGAGAAGGCAAAGAAGATTTATTATCTTTGCATGGAATTTCTAATCGGCCGTTCGCTTAAAAATAATTTGAGAAATCTTGGAATTGCTGATGAATACACTCAAATTCTCGATGAATTTGGATATGATATAAACGATATTTACGAGATGGAACCCGATCCAGGTCTTGGAAACGGTGGACTTGGCCGTTTGGCTGCGTGCTTTATGGATTCACTTACATCTCTTAACTATCCCGCTGACGGATTTTCAATTTTATACGAATACGGACTTTTTAAGCAAAAGATAATCGATGGTAATCAAGTTGAACTTCCAGATGTGTGGATTCCTGACGGTGAATGCTGGCTCGTTCCAAGAACTGACAAGAAGTTTAATGTTAGGTTTGGCGGTCATCTTAAAGAAGAGTGGATAAACGGACATCTTGACCTTAAATATGAAAATTATGAAGAGGTTGAGGCTATTCCGTATGATATGATGATCTCTGGTGCTGATGATGCGGTAAACAGACTTCGTTTGTGGAGAGCGCATACTACTAATCGCTTCAATATGAATCTTTTCTCACAGGGTCAGTATGTTAAGGCGATAGAGCAAACAACTAATGCTGAGGTTATTTCAAAAGTGCTTTATCCTTCTGACGATCATACAGAAGGAAAACTTTTGCGTTTGACTCAACAGTATTTTTTGGTTTCCGCATCACTTCAAAGTATCATTAGCGATCACCTTGCAACATATGGATCTCTCAATGAGTTCGCAGATAAAGTAGCAATCCATATCAATGATACTCACCCTGCGCTTTGTGTGCCAGAACTTATGAGAATATTTATGGATGTTTATAATTATTCTTGGGATGATGCTTGGAATGTTGTTTTGAAGACCATTTCATATACTAACCATACAGTAATGCCTGAGGCTCTTGAGTGTTGGAACGAAGATTTGTTTAGTTTCAAGTTGCCAAGAATTCACATGATTGTAAAAGAAATTAACCGTCGTCTTTGCAATGATTTGTGGAATATTTACCCAGGAGATTGGGATAGAATTTCAAAGATGGCTATAATTGCATATTCACAAGTTAGAATGGCGAATTTGAGCGTTGTAGCGTCTCATACAGTAAACGGAGTATCTAAACTTCACTCTGAAATTCTCAAAAAGACTGTTTTTCATGATTTTTACAAGGCGTCGCCCGATAAATTCACTAATGTAACAAACGGAATTGCGCATAGAAGATGGCTTTGCTACTCGAACCCTAAATTGAATGACCTTATCAAGGATTGTATTGGTGATGGATTTGTAAAAAATCCGCAAGAACTTGAAAAACTTATGAAATATGCCGACGATAAGACGGTATATGAACAAATGAAGGCTATCAAGGAAGACAACAAACTTGCGCTTTCTAAATTTGTATTTAACAAATACGGAAATAATCTTGATACATCATCAATTTTTGATGTTCAAGTTAAGAGAATGCACGAATACAAGCGTCAACTTTTGAATGTTCTCAAAATAATTTATTACTATGTTGATATTGAGGAGCATCCCGAAAAAGAATTTACACCAAGAACATTTATTTTTGGTGGAAAGGCTGCACCTGGATATTATATGGCTAAGGATATTATCAAACTAATATGGAATCTTGGAGAAGATATTAAGAAAAATCCAAGAGTTAGGGATAAAATATCCGTTGTATATCTTGAAGATTACAATGTTAGCACTGCCGAAGTGCTTATGCCTGCTTCCGATATCAGTGAGCAAATTTCTCTTGCTGGAAAAGAGGCGAGTGGAACAGGTTGTATGAAGTTTATGATAAACGGCGCTCTTACAATTGGAACACTTGACGGTGCAAATGTTGAAATGAGAGACGCTGTCGGAGATGATAACATTTTCATTTTCGGACTTAATGCAAAAGAGGTTGATGAACTTTGGGAGAAGGGATATAGATCACTTGACTATTATGCTAACAGTATTCGCATAAAGAAGGCTGTTGACCGTCTTAACAAGGGATTTAACGGAGTTTCATTCTCGAATATTGCAAACTATCTCATTGGCGGATATGGAATTTCCGATCCGTATATGTGTCTTGCTGACTTTGATTCTTACTATAATAAGTCGGAAGAAATTGTCGGTGCTTATAATGATAAGGATAAATGGGGCAAAATGTCACTTATCAATGTTGCAAAATCAGGATTTTTTGCAGCGGACCGTAGCATAAAGGAATATGCTGAAAATATTTGGCATCTTAATCCCGTAAAGTAATTTTATGATAATTGAAACCAAGCACGAGAAAAATGTTGACCTTGGATACCTTGGCGCATTTTCTAATGATAAAAGCATAATTTTTCGCCTTAGAATACCACGCTCGCGTGGTATTTCTGAGGTTTTTATGCATTTATCCGCAGATGGTTTGAATATCCAATTTTATGATAAAATCGCGTTAAAATGGATTAAAATCGACGGTTCAGACGATGTTTACGAGGTTGAAATTGACCTTTCTTTGCTTGAAGTAGGATTATATTACTATACATACGAGTTTTGCGATTTTGAAAAGTCGGAATTTTATGGCAAAAGAGCGTTAAATGGAGAACTTTTTCTTCTTGAAAACAGGTATGATGGTGCAATACAGTTGACTGTATATAAAGAAGAGGGAAAACACCCTAATTGGATAAAGGGTGGCACAATGTATCATATTTTTGTGGATAGATTTGCGAAAAGTGGTAAATTTCCTAAAAAAGAAAGTGCCATTATAAACGACGATTGGTATAATGGAATTCCTCAATTTCCCGAATATCCTGGTGCTGATGTTGAAAACAATATGTTCTTTGGCGGAGATTTGCTCGGTATAATAGGAAAACTTGATTATATTAAGTCTCTTGGGGTAAATTGCATATATCTTAGCCCTATTTTTGATGCATATTCTAATCACAAATACGATACTTCCGATTATATGAAAATCGACTCTATGTTTGGAGATGAGAAAACTCTTGACGCCCTTATTTTCGAGGCTAAGAGCAGAAAAATTGAGATAATTTTTGACGGGGTTTTTAATCATACTGGCGCTGACAGCGTTTACTTCAATAAATTTGGAAATTATGATTCTCTTGGTGCATATCAATCCAAGGAGTCACCGTATTATGAGTGGTATAATTTCGAAGATTATCCTAACAAATATGAATGTTGGTGGGATGTGCAAATTTTACCGCGAGTAAAGAGCGATACTTCATCGTATAAAAATTTTATTTTGGGCGATGGTGGAGTTATAGAAAAGTGGATGAAAAAGGGCATAGGTGGATTTCGTCTTGATGTTGCCGATGAGTTAAGTGACGACTTTCTTAAAACACTAAATTCTAAACTTAAAGGTATAAATCCAAATGGCATTATATATGGTGAAGTTTGGGAAGATGCATCAAATAAAATTGCCTATGAAACAAGAAAAAAATATTTCCTCGGCAATGAACTTGATTCGGTTATGAATTATCCGTTGAGAGAGGCGATTATTGATTATGTGAAAAATGGCAATACAGCAGGACTTTTGGACACATTTACAATGTTGTATTCGCATTATCCCAAAGAATCTATCGACTCGCTTATGAATGTCCTTGGCACTCACGATACGGATCGTATTTTGACTGTTTTGGGAGGGGAAAATTCCGACGGTTACACTAACGAACAATTATCCACCAAGAAAATGACCGATAGTGAATTTGAAGTCGCTATAAATCGCTTGAAAATGGCATATGCGATAAATGCCACAGTTCCCGGAATTCCGTGCATTTTTTACGGAGATGAAGTGGGAATGCAGGGCTATCGAGATCCGTTTAATAGATTGCCATTTCCTTGGGGTAGAGAAAATAGTGAATTGCTTGGATTTTATAGAAAAATCGGCGAAATTAGGGCAAAAGAACCGCTTTATAAAGACGGACTTTTTAGAGTTGTTCACCTTGATTCGAGTATGTTTGCTTTTGCAAGATACGATCAAAAATCATGCATTGTGACAGTTGTAAACAGAGGCGATAGAAAAGTTGAAATTTCATCGAATTGTAGGCTCAAAAATCTTATCAATAACAAAGTCGAAACCGTGATAAACAATAATTCAATAGGAATTTTTAAGTTCAATAAGTGCATTGATGATGTTGACTTGAAATTTGAATAATTAGAAAAGAACTTTTGGTGAGTAAATTTTATTCGCAGAAGTTCTTTTTTAGTGAAAATAAGAAAATTTAAGAGATGCTAAACAATGATAAAGAAACGCTATCTTGAATTTCTTTGTTAGCGTTGGTATAATGAAAATACAAAAGCGCTTTTGAAACTCATTTTACAAGGAGATATTTATGGATATAGGAAAGAATATTAGAAATCTTCGCAGAAGCAAGGATATGACACAAGAGGAGCTTGCAGAACTTCTAAATGTTACTGTGTCTGCAATTTCTCAATGGGAATCTGGAAAAACAATGCCTGATATAACACTATTGCCAAAATTGGCTATTATTTTTGGTGTGTCAACAGATGAGGTTTTGGGCTTTTCGGAGGAGCATAACAAAGAAGCTTTTAAGCTTTTCAAGGAACAGATAGACTCTCTTTATAGAGAACGCAAATATGATGAAATGGTAGCTCTTGCAAGAAAGACTATGAAAGAGTTGCCTAACAATTATGATGTTATGTATCTATTGGCATTTTCTTTAGATTGCATTGAGAACACACCGGGTATTTTGGATGAAAAAATTGAGCTGTTAGAGCTGATTTTTAATAAGTGCACAGATACTAAAACCAGATTAAGAGCAACAAATATGCTTTGCTATGCACACTATTCAAAAGGCAATAAAGAAAAGGCATTATATTACGCAGAGCAATTACCTCACACTATGCAATTTAATCAAACGAGAATAAAAACTCATTTGAATTTAATACCTCGAAACGAGTTGTTAGAAACATATCGTTGGCAGGTTGATGCTCTTTATTCGCTAATGCATGAATATATAATGAAAATTGCCGATGCAGATTATAAAAACCCTTGTCAAACTGCAAGCGTTGAAGAAAGAATAAGCGCTTTAGAAAGCCTTGCTTCTATATGCAAATCAATTTATGGTGAAAATCCGTGCGATAAGAATTTTGATTTATATGATTGTTATAGAATAATAGGAGCCTTGTATCTCTTCCAAGGTAATGAAGAAAAGGCAATAGACAATTTTGAAATAGCATATAAATATGCAGTTGATTTTGATGAAAGGTTTAGCGATGGTGACCTTTATTCTTCACCTATTATGAAGGGGAACGAAAGCTGTGATAAATGTGTTTGGGGCACTACACCTTGTCAAGATTTACTTGAAAGATTTACAACACAGGAAATATATGGTAAGCTTCGTGGCAATCAAGGGTTTATAACCATAATTGAGCAGTTAAAAGAAAAAGCAAAATAATTCAATGGCGAGTGCTTCGGCACTCGCTTTTTGTTGCTTATACGAGGAGTGAGTGAAAAATTCACTTAATAATTTAGTTGATTATGCGTGATAAGTTATTGAATTACAGGCGTTTTTGCGTTACAATAAAGGTACAAGGTGCACTTTGAATTTAAAAATGAGGTGAAAATATGAGATTACCTATATCACAAACAATAAAAAGATTAAGAAAAGAAAAAAATATCACGCAAGAGGAATTAGCGAAGGTATTGAATGTAACCTATCAATCGGTTAGCAGATGGGAAAATGACCTTGCATATCCTGATGTGGAGCTTATTCCATTGATTGCAAGCTACTTCGATGTAACTACTGATGTACTTTTTGGTACAGATGAAACAACAATAGAATATAAGCGACAGGAATATTTGAAAACAATTGAGGAACAGGAAAATATATACAGCGATGAAGATTTCAAAAGGTTCGAAAAAACTCTCAAGGAAGCAATAAAGAGCTTTCCAAAGGATGTGTTTTTCCAATGGAAACTGTGTAGCCTATATCATCGAATGGGGATTGATTGTGCAAAGAAAAACATCGAAGCTTTGAGAAAGCTCTCTCAATTCGTTATAGAAAACGACAAATCAACAGAAGGAAATTTTCGTATTGGTTGCATAAGAATAATGATTAGAGTGGAGGACGAGGACAAACTTGAAAATTGGACAAAATATGTAAGCGACAGTTTTTACGAATCTTTACCCAGCATTATGTCCTCAAGATTTGATTATCGCAGTGAGATTGCAAATTATAACAAGCAAATTCAGCAAAATATATACGATACGCTAAATGAAATGTTTTTAAGGGACTTTTGCAAGAGAGATGAAAAAACATATAAAAACGCAAGCTCTCGTGTGGATGGACAAAAAATTATTCTTAAAATAATTGATATAATGAGAGACCC
>JAZNJK010000019.1:0-8823 GCA_045578005.1 Eubacteriales bacterium
CAAATGCAAAGAGTTGCTATTGCCCGTGCGCTTGTAAACGATCCTGATATTCTTTTGGCTGACGAGCCAACAGGTGCGCTTGACTCCGAAACGAGCGTTCAAATTATGGTAATCTTAAAAGAGATTTCGAAAGACAAGTTAATCATTATGGTTACGCACAATCCCGAACTTGCCGACACATATGCTAATAGAGTTATTCGTCTAAAAGACGGCGAGGTTGAGGGGGATTCAAATCCTTACAAGGCGGAAAGTGAAACTACACCTCATGAGGATAAGAAGAAAAAGCGTTCTATGTCGTTTTTAACCGCACTTCTCCTCTCTCTTAACAACCTTATGACAAAGAAAGGACGCACTTTCTTAACTGCGTTTGCGGGAAGTATCGGTATTATCGGTATTGCGCTTATTTTGGCGGTTTCAACGGGTGTAAACAAGTATATTACGAGTGTTGAGGAAAGCACAATGTCCTCGTATCCTATCGAAATTTACGAAAGCACGATGGATACAAATGCTCTTCTCGGTGCGTTTCTTGAAAACAATAAAGTTCCAAACAAAGAGCCAAATACAATTTACTCAAATGACGTTATGATTAATGTTATGAAAGCATTTTCTGCTGGAATAACAAAGAACAATTTGACATCTTTTAAGGCTCATCTTGAAATGAATAGTAACATTACGCAAAATGCGACTGATATAAAGTATAGATACAAAGCGGGGCTTAACACCTATACAAAGGTCGAAATGGTTGACAAGGACGGTAATGTGACTTACACATACAGAAGAAATCTTGGCGATATGAACGACCTTATGGCAGTTATCACAACGGGTAACCTTAACGCAAATGCTTCTGTTATGAAATCAGAGGTTTGGAAAGAATTTGTTGGTGACCTTGATTACATTAAGACTCAATATGAAGTTGTAGAAGGTGGCGGACGCATGCCTGAAAACGAAAATGAAGTCGTGCTTATTATTGGCAAGGACCTTCAAATTTCCGACTTTGTTCTCTATATGCTCGGCATAAGAGATTCACAGGAACTTCGCAACTATATTCTTTCAATCTCCGATGATGATCCGACAAATGATGAAGTAATTGAGTCTACTCATTACACATTCGAGGAAATTTTGAATTATGAATTCAAGGTTCTTCCTGATTCCGACAGATACAAGGTTGTAGACGGTAAAATCGTTGAAACGACCTCGGGTGAGATTGACACTATCCTTTCAAGCGACAAGGCGGTAACTCTCAAAGTTGTTGGAATTGTAACTCCGATTGAGGATAATGCGATGTCGTCAATTGGCTCGATAGGTTATCTTGAAGGTCTTATGGATACGATGATTGACAAATCAAAGGATTCCGCAGTTATTACATTACAACAAGCGAATACAACAACCAACCTTTACAATGGTTTCCCATTCGCAGGATTTGATTTCGATATTTCATCAATTCAAGCGATGATTAATGCAAATCCGATGTTCAAGGATTACGCTTCATTCTTTTCGAGTGAGGAAAAGTTTATTGATGTTTTAAAAGCATATCTTGCACCTGAAATTGAGGAACTTTTAGTTCCTTATGGAACTGTTGGTAGCATAGTGCCTTATGGTGGATATACAGCAAGTGATGCTATAAAAATCACATCTGCACTTTCATCAGTTGACGGCGCACTTCCAAAGGCGCTTGCAGGATTTATAACTATGGATCTTATGAACGATCCTACAAATCCCGAAAAACTCACAAACCTTGTTAACATCATAAACTCTATGATTGAAACTGACGATTACGAGGAACTTATTTCCCGTCTTGGATATGTTGACAAGAGTAAGCCATCGACAATTCTTATCTATCCAAAGGATTTCGAGGCTAAGGATATTATCAATGCGGAAATCGAGAAATACAACGCATCACAACTCAGTGATGAAGATAAGATTTCTCACTCCGACCTTGTTGGAACACTAATGAGTTCTGTTACGACTATTGTAAATGCTATTTCATATGTTCTTATTGCGTTTGTGGCAATTTCGCTCATCGTTTCATCAATAATGATTGGAATTATCACTTATATTTCCGTTCTCGAAAGAACAAAGGAAATCGGTATTCTTCGCGCGATTGGAGCATCAAAGAAAGACATTTCAAGAGTATTCAATGCCGAAACACTTATTGTGGGATTTGGCGCGGGTGCGATAGGTATTCTCGTTTCACTTATCTTTATCGTAATAATTAATATTATTCTTCATGCGCTAACAGGTATTGCGAACCTTTCGGCAGTTTTGCCAGTTGGCGGTGCAATTGCGCTCATTCTTATCAGTATGGGACTTACGCTCATTTCGGGACTTGTTCCTTCAAGAATTGCGGCAAAGAAAGACCCTGTTATTGCGCTAAGAACTGAATAATTCTACAAGCAAAAAACCTCTTGCCTATGCAAGAGGTTTTTTTGTTTTCTTCATTATTTATTATATAGAGAGTGTTATATAGAGCTTATATAATATGAAAAAATCCCGCTTATTCAAGCGGGATTTATCTTTTTTGCGATTAGAGCAAGATTGAAACGTCTGGAATTACTACTTCTTGACCAACAACTTCTCCGTCAACGACGATCTCATTAAGAGTTGCACCGTTGTTAATTGACCAAGTGATTACATCCTTAGTTTCGATTGATTCTACTGCGATTTCAGGTGTTGTATACTTCATAACCGTTTTCTCCTTTTAAGGTTAATATTATTTACATGCTTATTCTACCACATATATTTCCATATGTCAATACTTTTTTTAAATTTTTTTCATTTTTTGGATAAAATAATTTTCAAAGGCTGTTTTTCGGCGTTATTCAACGGAAATCCTCTTCACTCCACTCGCTCCGTTTACCTCGTTTATTGATGCCATTAACTCATCAAGTTCACTTGTCATATGAGATATATCAAGTGTCACAACGACATGGGCGCGTGAATTTATTGGAAGGTTTTGAGTGATTGTAAGGATATTTGCACCGTTTTCAGCGATAACTTTAAGCACTTCTCCAAGCACTCCCGCCTTGTGTGAAAGGCTAAACGAAAGGATTGCCTTGCGCCCTTCCATATCGGTATTAGGGGCGAAAACATAGTCCTTGTATTTATAATAAGTGCTTCGGGATATGCCAACTTGACGAACCGCCTCGGAAACATCCTTTACTCTTCCGCTTGTAAGAAGAGCCCTTGCGTCTATAACCTTTTGATAGTAATCGGGTAAAATTATTTTATCTATTAAGAGATAGTTTCCCATATTACCTCCAAATATCAGTTACTCCAAGTCTTTTTTGCTACCATATCGGCAACGAAGTCGAGCATTTCACCTTTTTCAAGCACGGTTTTGTGAATAACTACTCTATCTTCAATGCCGTCAAGTCCATACGGTGGAGTAACCTTTGTGAATGCATTTAGTTTCTTAACCGCATCAAATTCACCATCGAAATTTTGTTCAAGCGCGGTCATAACACTTGATGCGAATTTATATGCCGAAGCGGTCGAAAGAACGACACATGTATCGGTATTTTGGGTGTTTTCAATCCATTTTTCATATACGCTCCAAGCAACTGCAGTGTGGGTATCCATAAGGTAGCCATTTTTGTCGTATACGCTCTTAATTGTTTCGTATGAATCCTTATCATCGGCATATCCTGCGTCGATAAGTTCTCTGATTTTGTTAAGTTCCTCGCTTGATACTGTATACTCGCCTTTTTCGTTCAAATCCTTCATATACTTAGCGCATTTTTCCGCTCCGCAAACGATGTAAAGGAGTCTTTCAAGGTTAGAGGAAATGAGAATGTCCATTGATGGAGATTTAGTTACATGGAAGGCTCTATTCTTGTTATAAGTGCCGTTTTCAAAGAACTCGGTAAGAACTTTATTTTCGTTTGAAGCGCACACAAGTTTGCCAACGAAAAGTCCCATCTTTTTAGCAAAGAGTTCTGCCAAAATGTCGCCAAAGTTACCTGTTGGAACGATGTAGTTAACCTTATCGCCCATTTTTATCTTACCCGCTTTGATAAGGTCGGCATATGATTTGAAGTAGTATGCAACCTGTGGAGCAAGTCTTCCTATATTTATAGAGTTAGCGCTTGAAAGTTGAACGCCCTCGGGGAGTTTGAGTTCTGAAAAGATTTTCTTAACTCCGCTTTGTGCATCATCAAAGTTTCCAACAACTGCACAAACGCAAGTATTTTTGCCCTCGCACGAAACCATTTGTCTTTCTTGAACTGTGCTTGTTCCGTTTTTGGGATAGAATACGATTATCTTAATGCCCTCTATATCGGAAAAGCCTGAAAGTGCAGCGCCTCCTGTATCTCCGCTTGTTGCGGTGAGGATTACGATATCGTCAGTCATCTTTGTTGACTTTTTAGCCTCAACGATAAGGTGAGGGAGGATTTGAAGTGCGACATCTTTAAATGCGCAAGTAGGACCGTGATAGAGTTCCATAACATATGCGTTTCCTACCTCGCTAAGTGGAGCATAGTCCGATGTGCGATTTGCAAACTTTCCGCCATATGCTCTGTTTACAAGTGCATTGAACTCGCCATTTTTATTATTGTTTCCTGTGAACATTGATGAGTCACCAAAGAAAAGTTCAAGCACCTTTGCCGAAATTTCAGTTTCGGTCATTTCGGTAAGTTTTTCCATCGGGAAAGAAAGAGACTCAAAGTTCTCTGGCATATAAAGACCACCATCTTTTGCAAGTCCTTCAAGTATTGCTTGCGCTGGTGTTTTTCTTATTTTTTCATTTCTTGTGCTTAAATAAAACATTTTTTAAAATACCCCTTGACATTACTTTTCTTATATGATACACTATTTGCAAACGAAATACAAGTGTTTTTGAAATAAAGACTCAAAGAAAGGTAAAATTTTTTATGAAAGTTGCTATTTTAGGCTTTGGAGTTGTTGGCTCGGGCGCTTACGAAGTGCTTGAAAATGCAGGATACACCGTTTCGCGTGTGCTTGACATTCGCCCTCATGATGAACTTGGGGACAAGTTGACCTCTAATTTCGATGATATTTTGAATGATAAGGAAATCGGTGTTGTTGCCGAGGCTATTGGCGGACTTGAACCTGCGCACACTTTTGTTGTTAAAGCGATAAAGGCGGGCAAGCATGTTGTAAGTTCAAACAAGCACCTTATTTGTGAATATTATGAAGAACTTCACACTCTTGCAAAGGAGAATGGTGTTACTCTTCGTTTTACATCAAGTGCGGGTGGCGGTATTCCTTGGCTTTACAATCTTAGAAGAAGTTCTCGTTGTGATGATATTTATAAAATTATGGGTATTATGAACGGAACAACAAACTTCATTCTTGATGCTATGATAAGTGATGGAAGTGACTTTGACGAGGTGCTTAAAGAGGCACAACGCCTTGGTTACGCCGAGGCTAATCCAAGTGCGGATATTGATGGTCTTGATACTGCAAGAAAAACTGCCATTTCGTCATCTATTGCATTTAATACTATTATAAAGGAAGAAAATGTTGATATTTTCTCTCTAAGATACATCAAAAAGTGCGATATTGATTACATCACAAAGAAACTTGGAATGACTGTTCGTTATCTTGGTTTCGGTGTTAAAGGAAAAGACGGTGTTAGCACATTTGTTGAGCCGACCTGTTTGCCTTCCGATGCGCTTGAAAGTAATGTTAGAAAGAATAACAATATGATTTCACTTTTCGGTAAGGATGTAGGTCGCCTTTCCTTCTTCGGTCAGGGCGCGGGAAAATATCCTACCGGAAACTCACTTGCACAAGATGCTATTGACATTATTGGTGGCGCGACAAATTGCGAGTTTGCTCCTTGTAGCATTAAAATCGACAATGGCGCATGTGAAAGAAAATACTATGTTAGAACAAATGCTGATGTTAGTTTCGACATTTTTGACAGTGTTGAAGTTATCGACGGAAGCAAATATATAATCACTAATAAAACAACCGTTAAGAAAATCCACGAGGTAGCAAAAGAAATTTATGCTATTGACAAAGATGCATTCTTTGCGGGAATTGAGGAGTAATATGATAAAAGTAGTAAAATTTGGTGGCTCTTCCCTTGCCTCAGGCGAGTCATTTGCAAAGGTAAAGAAAATCATTGAGGCTGATAATTCAAGAAGCATTGTTGTAGTTTCCGCGCCCGGTAAAAGATTTAGCGGAGATATGAAGGTAACTGACCTTCTCTACCTCTTGCAAGCGCATATTAAATATAACGCTTCATTTGATGATATTTTTGACAAGATAAAAGATAGATACAAACAAATCAAAGAGTCTTGCGGTCTTAAAATCGACCTTGATAGCGAATTTGAGGCTATTTATTCAAAACTCAAAAAGAAAACAAGTGTTGACTACATCGTTTCCCGCGGTGAGTATCTAAACGGTCTTTTGATGGCTGAATATCTTGGATATAAGTTTGTTGACAGTGCAAGTTGGCTCATTTTCAACTACAACGGCAAGGTGAACTTTGAAAAGTCATATGAAAATCTTGCTAAAATCGTTGAGGAAAATTCAAAGGTTGTTCTTCCTGGTTTCTACGGCTCACTTCCTGACGGTCAAGTAAAGACATTCTCACGCGGTGGCTCTGATATTACAGGTGCTATTGCAGCGGCGGCAATCAATGCTGATATGTATGAAAACTGGACCGATGTTAGCGGTATTATGACTGCTGACCCAAGAATTGTTGACAATCCAAGACCTATTGAAAATGTTACTTTTGCTGAACTTCGTGAACTTTCTTATATGGGTGCTGAGGTTTTGCATGAGGAAACTGTATTCCCTGTTAGACAAAAATCAATTCCTCTTTATATCAAAAACACAAACGATATGAACGCAAGAGGAACACTCATCATGGAAAGTTTTGATGAGGACGAGGAAGATAAGAATGTGCATTTCATCACCGGTATTTCGGGAAAGAAGCACTACTCAATTATCACTATCGCAAAGAATAGAATGAATGATGAAATCGGATATGTTCGCCGTGCGCTTGAAGTATTCGAAAGATTTGGAATTTCTATTGAGCATATTCCAAGCAGTATTGACAGTTTTTCCGTTGTTGTGGCTTCAAGTTTCATTGAAACAAATCTTCATGAACTTATCTCGGCTCTTAACGAGGCGGTTGCTCCTGACACAATCAAGATTGCAAACGACATTAGCCTTATCGCTATTGTTGGAAGAAAACTTGCATCTAACATCGGTATTGCAGGAAAGATTTTCACATCTCTTGGTGAAAACAACATCAACATTCGAATGATTGAGCAGGGTGCTGATGAAATCAACATCATTATCGGTGTTGACGACAAAGATTTCAAGAACGCAATTAGAGTTCTTTATAATTTAAGTGAGGTAGATTAAGATGAAAAAATTAAATGTCGGTATTCTTGGTGCAACAGGTGCTGTTGGACGCGAAATGCTTAATATTCTTGAAGAAAGAAATTTCCCTGTTGGTGAATTAAGACTCCTTGCAAGTGCAAGAAGTGTTGGTAAGAAAGTGCCTTTTAAGGGCGAAGAAATCGAAATTCAACTTGCTGACTTCGGTGCTTTCAAAGGTCTTGATATTGTGCTTGGCGCGGCTTCTAATGCGGTTGCAAAGCAATTTAAAGATGATATCGTAGCATCGGGCGCTATCTTTGTTGACAACTCAAGCGCATTCCGTATGGACGCAAACACTCCTCTCGTTGTTCCTGAAATCAATCCTGAGGACGCACTCAACCATAACGGTGTTATCTCTAACCCTAACTGCTCTACTATTATTACTCTTGTTGCGGTAAATGCTATTAACAAACTTACCAAGATTAAGGGTATGGTTGCTTCAACTTATCAAGCGACAAGCGGTGCAGGTGCGGCAGGTCCTGTTGAACTTGAAGAACAAATGAAAGCCGTTATAAACGGTGGTGAAATTAAGGCGGAAGTATTCCAACACCAAATCGTTGAGAATGTAATTCCTCATATCGGCTCATTCCTTGACAACGGTTTTACCGCTGAGGAAATGAAGATGCAAAATGAAGGCAGAAAAATCCTTCACTTGCCCGAACTTAAAGTAACTTGCACTTGTGTTCGTGTTCCTGTTGTTCGCTCTCACTCAATCTCTGTAACCGTTCTTACCGAAGACAAACTCACTGTTGAGCAAGTTAGAGAGGCGGTTGCTAACGCTAAGGGTTGCAGACTCTATGATGACGGTGAAAAGAAAGAATATCCAATGCCACTTGTAACATCAGGTCAAGATATTGTTTATGTTGGTAGAATTAGAGAGGACCTCGTATTTGACAACGCTATCACTCTTTGGTGCTGTGGCGACCAAGTTAGAAAAGGTGCTGCTACTAACGCTGTTCAAATCGCTGAATTGTTTATTAAATAACTTACTTTTTCTTTACTGAAAAGAAAAAGTAAGCAAAAAGAAAAGAAAAATATATAAACAGTTTTGATTTTTTAAAACATACAAAAGAGAGTTTCGGCTCTCTTTTTGTTTTATATATTTTATTTTTGATATTATTGATAAAATTTAAAAAGCACTGCTCGTTTGAACAGTGCTTTTGATTTTGTTTTGATTATGCTACTTCGTTTTCTTTGCCGTATTCGGGAAGTGCGTCAAGCATATCCTTATAAGGTTTATTTGCAACGGAGTTAAGTGTTACTGTATAGAGTGTTGCATCGGATTTTGTTAAGTCGGATCGTAGCCATGTCGTTCTGTGAGCCAAGGAGTTGGCACAATAATTTGTCTTCCTAAGACCGCTTGGCCTCCGACTTTCGGGAAGTGCGTCAAGCATATCCTTATAAGGTTTATTTGCAACGGAGTTAAGTGTTACTGTATAGAGTGTTGCATCGGATTTTGTT
>JAZNJK010000020.1:0-2726 GCA_045578005.1 Eubacteriales bacterium
TTATATGGAGTAACTATGGGACAATGGGTGTTGCATTTGGTTTAAACAATACTTATATTTCGTTTATCGTCAACAACACGACATTCCCAACTGTTACGGACTTTAAAAATTGGCTCAAAGCACAAGCGGAGAATGGAAATCCTGTGTCGGTTGTCTATCCTTTAAAAGAAACTATAACCGACATTACTAACACCGATTTAGGACAGGCTCTTTTAAATCTTGCTAATTCAACACAAAACGCAACAAATATTATTACAATCACATCTACACCGAGTGTGAGTAAATTGTCGGTGAATTATGCTAAATATGGGGGGACACAATGAAAATAACTCTTAATACAGGCTCACTTGCTATGCTTGATAGTAACGAGCCTTTTGTTTGGCCCGACACGCTTGATATTGAAATTGTATCGCCTGTTTATAGGCTTGAGAGCGTGGCAATTTCCACAAAAAATAACGGAGAAGCAAAGAAATACACGCTAAAACAAAAACCCTTTAATTTGAGCCTTAAAGACCTCAAAGCAGGTAGGCTTGAATTGGAAATATCCGCACTTGTAAATGGCGAGCCTGTTAAGTCTTGGCGTGTGCCCGACATCATATTAAAAGAGGTAAACCATACCTTTGAGGCAATCCCCGAAATCGAGGCACTAAAAAAGGAAATTGGCACTTTAAAACAAGCAATTACGGAACTTTTAAAACTTATTTAAGGAGATATAAAAATGAAAAAATTACTTACTTTTGCGCTTGTAATTGCGCTTGTATTCGCACTCGCTGTATCGGTAAATGCAACCGAACTTGAAACACCCGAAGAAACACCCGACATCAATGATAGTGTAACTGTCACGGAATCCGAGGGAAAGGGCATAATTGATACCATAATGAATTCTACCGTGTGGGCGAGCATCTTCGCATTCGTTACAATGGCGGGTGGTGTGCTAATTTTCGTGTCAAAGAAATTCGGTGGTATTGCAACACTCATTAAATCAAAAGCGGACACAAAGACAATCCTTGACGGTGTAAACGGTGCAATCATCGACACAATGACCGAGATAAAGACCAAATTTGCGCAAACCGAAGAGCAACTCGCACAGGCGCATGAGGATAACAAGACATTACTTGCTATCTTGTCTATGTATATAATGAATGATACAAGATACAATGCCAACGCAAAGGCGGAGATTATGAAGTATATCACAGGCATTAAGGCGGTATCAGGCACGGTTGCGGAGATTTGTGCCGAAGTTACAAAGGATATCGAAAAATCAAAAGAGGGCGAGATTAAAGAAGAGACACCCGCACTTGACACCATTATAAACAGTATCGCACTTGATTAAGGGGTGATTTTAGATGAAAATTAAAATCAAACATCTATTACTCCCTTGTTGCGGATTTGTTTTTCAATACATTATACCTATTATCTTATTTGGTAATGTAATCCCGTTTACGCATGGAGTTGTAAAAGCGGGATTAACCGCAGGCGGATATATCGCCCTCGGTATACTTGTCTTCATTATTATAAATAAAGCAAAAGAGTATTTACATAGCAAACCTAAAAGCCTTACAAGAGGGATAATTTTATCCCTCTTTCCTGTGGCTATATGGCTTATACTTAATATCGGTTTGTCCTCATTACAACGCTTTATAAACTCGTTTATTAACTATTGGCACTATGTAATTATATTCATTGT
This sequence comes from Eubacteriales bacterium, assembly GCA_045578005.1. Classification (GTDB taxonomy): domain Bacteria; phylum Bacillota; class Clostridia; order Oscillospirales; family CAG-272; genus RGIG2000. The sequence goes on from JAZNJK010000020.1 coordinate 1,688, forward strand.
CATAGGTCGAATTTTTTACATCGTAGACGAGGCGATTTCGGAAAGGGAACAAGCAAATGGATAATAACATTTATTCAAGAGTCACAGAGGGGCAAGACAAAATGATAACTAAATTTAAAGACTTCATCGTGCGTAATCTTATGTTTATAGTATTGCTATTTAACATCGCACTTGAAATTGTCTCTAAATTATATCGAGTAGGTTTCAAAAATCCCTTTTCCGCTGAATTCTTTTTGGAATTGGCGGTAAGCACCACTACAACAATGATTTGTTATATTTGCTTTATTCCACTCGGAAAAAGCGAGGAAAAGAAAAACAATCCTTCTTTTTCGCAAAATCTCACATTATGGGGTAAATTGAGCGATACCGTTCGCAACGGATTTAACGACCTTTTTAGAGCCTTTTGCATTGAGCAATTAGAAATAGAGCGAGACGACAAAAGGCGAGCCATAATAGGCAATAATACACTTATATCATTTGATACTTACGAAAAAGAATACAAGGGCAAAAGCAAGAAAGAAATCGCTCAACTTGTAACCGATGGCAAACTTACCGAGCGGGAGACAAAGGCAATAAACAAGGCAAATGGCAACACGATAATCAATTACACAAAATTCAAGCCGATAAATCCTGTTATTATTCTATCGGGCGTTCGCAAGATGCAAATTAACGATGCAGGGCGTAGCGATAACAAGTATACGGCTAATTGGCTAATATCACGCCCATTTGTGATATTTGCGACAAACTCGGTGCTTAATGCAATAACGACATCTTTTATCGGCGGTTGGCAAAACGCCATATTTGATATGTTCCTCTCCGTGCTTATGATAGTAGTCGCAAGTGTATTCGGATATAGCGCAGGCGTAACATCTATTCGCAAGGATAATGACAAGGTTAAAAGTAGGATACTTTTTCTCTCACTTTTCCTCGAAAAAAACAAAATATCGGTCAAAAATTAGGGTATTATTGGTAAAAAATAGGACAAAAAATCCCAAAACCCCTGTATTTAAGCCATTTTTACTTGACTTTTAATCAAGGT
>JAZNJK010000021.1:0-3375 GCA_045578005.1 Eubacteriales bacterium
ACCGCTTGGCCTCCGACTTGTGTGCGGTCAAGACCAGGATTTTCAAGAAGGTCCTCACCGATAATGCTTGAAAGGTTCTTATGGTCTGCAATATGTTCAGCAAATACAACAAGCGCAACAGGAACATATGCTACCGCAACAGTAGCGAGGTAACTCCACTCAAAGTCCGCAAATCCCTTAAATCCTTTAACGAATGTAAAGTCAGGAATGTCAAGAAATGTAGTGAACTTAACACCGTCGGAAACGAGGTTTGTAAATGGAGCAAAATCAATTACTTTAAGAGCATCAGCATCAGCGATGTAACCGATAATGGTGAATATAAGTGCAACGCCATAACCTGCCAAAACACCGATGATGAAAGGAATGAGTTTTGTCATCTTTTTGCCGTATGTTGAGCAAATGATAACAACAAAGAATGTTACAATAGCACAAATGAATGAGAGCCAAATGCCGGTCGACATAATAAACGCACCGTCACCGTTAACTCTTGGTCCGTAAGAAAATACATCTTTAATAGCCGCACCTGCAAGTGATAAACCGATTAGCGCAACTGTTGGACCGATAACTGATGCAGGCATAAGTTTATTAATCCAACCAACACCTACATACTTAACGATAAGAGCAATTACTACATACACAAGACCCGCGAAAATTGCACCAAGAAGTAAACCGAGGTAACCAAGACTTGCGCTTGTCGCACCTGCAAAAGCCGCAGTCATCGAGCCGATAAAGGCGAATGATGAGCCAAGGAATACAGGACTACGGAATTTTGTGAAAAGTTGATAAACAATCGTGCCAACACCTGCTCCAAAAAGAGCCGCTGCTGCGGACATGCCGTTTCCTACAATAGCAGGAACTGCGATTGTTGCCGCCATAATAGCAAGAAGTTGTTGAATTGCAAAAACAATCATCTTACCAAACGGTGGCTTTTCGTGAATGTCATAAACGAGATTTTTTGCCATTTCTTTCTCCTTTTTTAGGTCACGTGGACCATTTTTTATTAACTCTATTATACTACTATTGTTTTAAAAAGTCAATTATTGTCGCATAATTCCCATTAAAAAATAAAAAGTAATAATCGCTTTACAAAAAACGCAACTTGTGTTAAAATATATACAAATAAAAAAAGAGGAAAGTTTTCGCGTGAACAGTTTACAAACAACAATTTTGTGCGATATGCACACCCATTCTAAAAATTCTCACGATGGAAAAACGACCGTTATCGACACCGCCAAAATGTGCCTAAAAAATGGCGTTTTCGCCTTTGCGGTCACTGACCATTGCGACATTCACCTTGCAAGTGAAATTGACATTTTCAAATTGGTCAAAAACTCACTTGATGAAGTCGAAAATGCCAAAAATCAACTTGGCAACAGTGTCAAAATATTCAAAGGCATTGAAATCGGTGAAACAATATGGAATAAACCGTATGCCGACACAATCCTAAATGGTTTTTCGTTTGATGTTGTTATCGGTTCGGTCCATTCGGTAAGGGACGACGGCTATACCGAGCCGTATTCCACCATTGATTTTTCAAAAATGACAAATGAACAACTTGACGGATATATGCAAACATATTTTGATGACCTTCTTGAAACAGTAAAGTCCCTTGATTGTGATATTGTCGCACACATCACCTGTCCTTTGCGCTATATAAACGGAAAATACAGGCTAAATATAGACTCCCAAAAATACCGTGATAAAATCCTAAAAATCCTTGATGTTATGATAGAAAAATCCCTTGCGTTAGAGGTGAATACATCGGGACTTGGCGCACAGTATGGCGAAATTATGCCACCGAAATGGATTTTGCAAGAGTATAAACAAAAGGGCGGAAAACTCATCACCCTCGGCTCAGACGCTCACACCTGTGAGATAGTGGCAAACGAGTTTGAAAGCACACTAAAACTCCTTGCCGACTGCGGATTTAATTCCTATTTTTACTATGAAAACCGCGTCCCACATAAAGTGAAAATTTTCTAAATTATGTTGAAATCCCCCTACCACTGTGTTAAAATAAAGATAGTTTGAAATATAACACTAAACACCAAAAAAGGAGAACTAAAATGAGAAAAGTAATTGATAGCCACCTTCATATAATAAATTGGAAAGATGGCGATTTCACATCGTGCTTTGACGAATATATTAAAAATCAAAATCTTCACGCAATAAACATTTGTTCAGTGCCGTTTAAACGCTCCAATGTAAGTAACAACATCATGCTCGGACTGTATAAAATCGCTTGCCCAAATACATATGTTCACGCAGGTATCGAACTTATCGAAGTCCCAATTGATAATATGCCCGATAATATGAATGCCGTAACGCAGTATAAGGAACTAATGGAAATCGGTTTCGATGGAATAAAAATGCTTGAAGGTAAACCGAACGAGCATAAAAGAATAGGTAAAAACCTCAACCACCCAGAACTCAATAAACTCTATGATGAGATAGAAAGGGACGGCACTCATCTACTTATACATGTAAACGACCCCGACGAATTTTGGGATCTTGAAAGAGCGCCACAGTGGGCGATAGATGCGGGTTGGACATATACCGACGGCACATATTCTTCATATGAAGAAATCCAAAGACAAACAATAAAAATCCTTGAAGACCACCCAAAAATCGCACTCACCCTTGCGCACTTCTTCTTTTGCAGTAAAGAACCGCAAATCCTCGAAAACCTCTTTGCCCTCTATCCAAATTTTTGTGTAGATTTAACCCCAGGTGGCGAGATGTATGTGGAATTTGAGAAAAATTACGAATACTATAAGGACTTTTTCGCAAAATACCATGAAAGACTCATATTCGGCACTGACCGTAGCCGTGGCTGTGATGAAAAATATGCCGATTGGCTTTATAATCTCGTTACAACTTTCCTCGATACCGATAAAACGGCAATCAGTTTCGATAATAAAGAACTAAAAGGACTCGGTCTTTCTCAGGAAAAAAGAGATAATATCCTCTATGCGAATTTTGAGCGTCGCGTAGGCAAATCACCCAAGCCAATTGATAAGGAAAAATTCAAAGCATATATTGAAAAATACTCCTTCGCAATAAGTGAGGAAGAAAAGAAAAATCTCGCTCCACTAATCGAAAAATATCTATGCCTGACGGGAGCGGAATGAACCAGCCTTAAACCGTGTATTTACGGCATTAAGTGTGGTTTTAATCGTGTTCCCGTTAGCCTTTATCCCTTTTGACAAGTTTGCTCCTTGTAGTATGTTAATGCAACTGCGTCGCAACCTTGCCAAAATCATCTAAAAATACATCGGTTTAAGGTGCTTTGCATTTTAGAACGAGCCAAAAGGCTTGTATTCAAGGCAAAATTTTGCCGATATATAAAAATATTTCAAAAAATTTTAACACAGA
>JAZNJK010000022.1:0-28508 GCA_045578005.1 Eubacteriales bacterium
ATTGCAGAGGCGATGTCGCTAACCTCACTTCCCCCACCCGTTAAAAACGGAACACTATTTATCAAACATTCAATGGTGGATATAAGACCGCATTTTTCACCTGCGCACCTCAAAATATTATACAAATAGTATGCGCACGATGTTTTTCCGTTTGTGCCTGTGATTGCGATTATATTTAGCGATTTTGTAGGTTTTTGATAAAAATTATGCCAAATATACGAAAGGCTATGCCTCGCATTAATGACAAGAATTGTTTTTTCGCATTTTGAATATACAATTTCATCGTCAGTTATAGCACAACATGCACCACCATTCAGTGCATCATTTATATAATCGTTTCCGTTTCTACTCTCGCCTTTTATCGCTACAAAAAGTCCGTTTTGGATAGCCTTTCTCGAATCCGAAAATGGTTTTGATATTTCGGTATTCAAATCAACCTTACTCGAAACAATATTAACACCATCTAAAAGTTCATAAAGGGTCATTTTTACTCCTTTTCATCAACATACATAATCTTTATTGTAATAACCTCTCCCCGCGTTAAAATCGTGCCTGCGGGGTGAGATTGATAAACCACCTTTGCCCCGCCACCATTCCATGCGTTTGTTGCTCCGTCAATTTTTATATTTAGTCCCGAATTTACTAAAATTTTATTCGCTTCTTCGGGAGTTTTACCGATTACTAATGGCACTTCGGTTTGTTTAATATCCTCGCTTTTTTGCGTGGTATAAAGCATTATTTTGCCACTTTTTTGATAAATTTTGCTGTTCTTGATAGGTAATTGAGATATAACGGTGTCTCCATTTCCAATTATTTCGTAATTTATCTTGCTTTCTTTTAAGATTTCAACAGCCTCTTCAACGCTTTTTTCGGTGTAATCACCAACCATAACTTGCTTATGCTCAATATCAGTTTCACTGTATTTTGGCTCATTGCCCATATATGGTAAAATCAACTCGAGAAATTGCGAAATATATGGTGCTACAACGACGCTTCCATATGCTGTGCCTATACTCGGCTCATCTACTATCATAATAACCGATATTTGCGCATCCTCAGATGGCGCATATGCAACACACGAAGAAACTCTATATGAGGTATTTCCGTTTGCGTCGTATTTATCCTTTTTTTCCGATGTTCCTGTTTTTGCGCAAACGCTATATCCTCCTACATAGGCATTTTTAGCACCTCCTTCTCCGTCAACGCCTTCTTTTAAAATTCGAGAAATATTGGCACAAATGTCTGTTTTTATGATTTGTTCACCTTTTTTGCTTTCATAATCATATATAACACTACCGTTATCATCTACAATTTGTTTCAAAAAATGAGGAGTTACTCGGTAACCGCCGTTTGCCACTGTGCTAATTGCGCTAAGTTGTTGAATTGCGGTTGTTTTGAATGTTTGACCAAAGGAATAAACTGCTAACGAAACGCCTGAAAAATCATCAAAGGGGTGGTAATAACCCGAACTTTCCGATGGCAAATCAATACCTGTTCTCTCGGAATATCCGAATTTTTTAAAATATTCGTAGAATTTTTCTCTTCCAATTCTCATTCCAAGAGTCATCATGGCGGGGTTGCAAGATTGTTGGAGTGCCTGTGCAAAATCTATATTACCGTGTCCTGTTCTCTTATGGCAACTTATCGGACGATAATAGCCGTCAATTTTCAAAGAACCGCTACAATTAAATCTTGTTAAGTTACTCGCAACTCCCTCTTGCAAAGCGACTGAGGTTGTCACAATCTTAAAAGTAGAACCTGGCTCGTAAAGTTCAGTCACCGCCTTGTTATTCCACATTGAAAAAAGTAAATTTAAGTATTCTTTTTTATACTCCGTTGTATTCTTTTTATACGATTTGTCAAGAATTGACTGTGAAATGTCATCAAGTGTATACGGCTCATTTAAATCAAACGATGGATATGTCGCCATTGCGTAAACTTCGCCTGTTTTTGGATTCATAACTATCCCTGTGGCACGGTTTTTTGCTCCCGACTCTATCGATGCGGTTTTTAAAACACCTTCAAGTTGCCTTTGAATATACATATCAATCGTTGTAACAAGATTATATCCGTTTTCGTCCTCTATATATTTTTCATATTGGAACGGCATATCTCCGCTTTGAGCATTTTGTGCGGTTATATATTTTCCATTCGTCCCCTCTAAAATATTGTTATACACCTTTTCAAGCCCATAAATGCCCATTCCATCGGAGTTTACAAATCCGAGAGTGTGAGAGGCAAGATCGCTATACGGATAATATCTTTTGGCACTTGCTTTTAACTTTATTTGGTCGTTTAATTTATATTCTTCTATTAATTCTCTAATTTTATCCGCTTGCTCTTTGCTAAGGGAATTGTGTAATATTTGATACTTGTATCCACGCTTTTTCGCCTTTTCTATAATTGTAGGTTCGCTAACATCAATTATTTGCGACAGTTTTGATGCAATAAATTTGGAATCTTTTATGTTCTTTGGGCATATGTAAAGTATCCAGACGGTTTTGTTCGTTGCCAACACATTACCGTTTGTATCGTAAATTATCCCTCTTGACGGATTCACATTTGTTTCTACTGTTAATTGATCTATAACACTATTTTGAAAATTTTCATATCCCAATATTTGCAGTTTGAATAGTTTTATTACAACAAGTAATGCTATGCAAACAAAAGCGAATAACAACAAAATGCCTCTTTTTATACTTTTTGAGGGAAGAAACTTATTTTTCATACTTTTTCACCTTGATTTTTGATTGTTCTTATATTTATTATATTTAATGATGGAAAAAGTATTACATTTGTATAAAACTAAAAAAGCCCTTGGTTGAAATCCAAAGGCTCTCTTTTTATTAATGTAAAAATACCGATGCTTTCGCATCGGTATAATTATTAACCGCCAAATCCAAAGGCAAGCACCATAACCATCATTGTAAAAACAATGGTAAGAATAACTGACGCAATTGGAAATTCGCTCTTTTGCGCGTTATTTTCAGTGTTATAAACAGGTTTTTCAATATTTGCTCGAACATTTTTGTTGCTCTTACGATTGTCAACATTTATATACGAGGTATCTTGATATTCTCCGTTTTTTAATTCCTTATGGCTTGTCTTCTTTGAAAAAATTGACTTTTGCTCTTTTCTTTCGTTAGTGTTGGATGCTTTTGCACCGTAACTTTTTCTTATTGAACCATACATAGGTGACATCCTCCGTTTTCTCTCTATAATTTTTCCGCCACTCTGAGTTTTGCACTCCTTGATCTGGCATTTTCCTCTAATTCTTTATTGTCTGCTATAATTGGTTTTTTTGTAATTACTTTTAGTTTTGCCTTGTTTCCGCAAACACATACAGGAAAATTGCTTGGACAAGTGCAACCTCTTGCGTAATCGTTAAATTTTGTTTTTACTATTCTGTCTTCAAGCGAATGGAAGGTCATGATGGCAACTCTTCCACCTTTATTGAGTTTTGAAACCGCTCCTTCAATTGCCGGAGTGATAACATCAAGTTCATGATTTACTTCTATTCTTATTGCTTGAAAAGTTCTCTTTGCGGGGTGTTGAGATTCTTTTTTTGCTGATGCAACGGGAATTGCACTTTTAATAATAGAAGCAAGTTCGAGAGTAGTTTGTATAGGCTTTTCTTCTCTTTTTTGAACTATTTTACGAGCAATGATGGGGGCAAATCTTTCTTCGCCATACTCGAAAATAATTCTTTTCAACTCCTGCTCACTATATGTGTTTACAACATCATATGCCGAGAAAGGAGACCGTGGGTTCATGCGCATATCAAGTTCTGCGTCACTATTATACGAGAACCCACGAGACGGAGTGTCAAGTTGATGGGACGAGACACCAAGGTCCATAAGGACGCCATCTATATGAACAATTTCCAATTCATTAAGGACACGCTCAAGTTCGGAAAAGTTACTTTTAACGATTATTGAACGCTCATTAAATCTTGCTAATCTTTTTTTGCAGGCTTCAATAGCCTCATCATCTTGGTCAAGGGAAATCAAAATTCCTTTATCAAGTTTTTCGAGGATTGCCTCGGAATGACCACCGCCACCGGCTGTGCAGTCTACATATATTCCATTCGGTTTTATGTCAAGCGCTTCTATGCATTCCTTCAACATTACCGAATAATGCGAAAATTCCATAAAAACTCCTAAAAAGATATTTGCTCCATAAGCGATCTCATCTTCTTAACATCGACGGTCTTGCGATTTTCCTCAAATTCATTGACTGCCCAAATTTCCATACGATTTTGAATACCGAGAACAAGAACATTTTTATCAATTCCAACCTTTTCTTTAAGAAATTGAGGAATAATTATTCTTCCTTGGGAATCAAGTGACACATCTACCGTGTTAGAATAAACGGTTCTTATGAAATCCTCGAATTGAAGTGATGGTAGTTCGGAGAGTTTCTTTTCGTATTTTTCCCATTCCTCATCGGAATAAGCCATAATACACTTTGTGAACTCATTGTAAGTTACTTTGAAGGATGCACCCATTGCTTCCTTAAACTTTGCAGGCACAAACATTCTGTTTTTGGCATCAACAGTGTGTTCATATCTTCCATAAAGCATGGTGTTTTCCTCCTTTCGCTCCACAATTCTCCGTAAATTCTCCACTTTTCACCACTTTTATGTCATAATTATAACCTATTGGTGTTCAAATTGCAATAGTTTTTTGAAAATTTTTTTGATTTTTTTAATTTTTTTCGAATTTTGGATAAAATTATATGCGTTTAAACCTCAAATAATGAATTTTTTGTTAATTTTTTCGAAAATAGCAAAAAAACACCCCGACGGCTTGACTTCCGTCGGGGTGTTGATTATTTTTATTATTTTTTAGCAACCATATTTGGTCGGTTTGTGATGAATTAAAGTGGAAGTCTAATATTGATTGCAGAAATATTATTTTTCGCCTATAAAATCAATAACACTTTCGTGCAAAATGCTTTTTAGAGGTTCATTATTATTTATTCTTCTTCTCGCTTCAGTTGAACTTATATCCTTGAATTCGGGTTTGCATATGACAAGTTCGGTTTCAAAATTAGGATTAAATTCCTTCATTTTTTCAGCAAGGGTTTGTTCGTATTCTATATCTTGCTGACCTCTTACTCCTCGCACGATATGTGTGATACCATGCTCATTCATATAATCGGCGGTAAATCCCTCGTATGCGTCGGCTACTGCGTTTTCGATATCACTAATTGAAAGGGAAATAATATGTTTTCTCTCTTCGCTTGAAAACATATAACTTTTCTCCGCATTGTTTAGTGCAACGACATGAACAATATCATATTTACTTGATGCATACTTCACTAATTCAAGGTGTCCCAATGTGAAGGGATCAAAACTACCTGTTACTATTGCCTTCATATTACTCATTCTCCTTTAACGAAAGGACCGTAATGTAACTTATTGAATATTTAGAGGTTTTTAGAACATCGAACTTGTTTTTGAGGTCTTCGTTTTCGGCAAAAATATCCTCACAACCGCTTTCGCATATTATCTTTGCGCTTTGAGATATTGCATTTTCATCTAAAAGCCTTTTCAAAACATCGGGAATAACTTTGTCTTTATACGGTGGATCAATAAATATAATATCAAACTGTTCTTTACCTCTAAATCCCGATATCAATTGCTTATAGTCGCAACAACTAACTCTACATTTATCAAACATTTTGGTTTTTTTAGCATTTGCAATAATAATATCGGTTGCATCTCTTGAAAGGTCACAAAAAGTCGCTTTTTTTGCGCCTCGACTCAATGCTTCAAGTCCCATTTGACCACAACCGGCAAAAACATCTAAAACATTTGAGTTTTCAACCTCAAACTGTATCATTGAGAAAACGGCTTCTTTTACTCTTTGAGAAGTTGGTCTTGTTGCCTCACCTTCAAGAGTTTCGAGATTCATACCTTTTGCTTTGCCTGTAATTATTTTCATAATACTCCTCATTTTAGATTTATCATTTGACAAATCTTTTATCTAAAATACTCATATATAGCCTTTGCATCAGACTCACTAACACCTTTAACTGCTTTTATTTCTTCAAGAGTTGCCTCTTTAAGCGCAGTTATTGTTTTGAAGTGAGCAAGAAGTTTTTTCGCCTTGTTAGGTCCTATTCCGTCTATTTTTTCAAGAGAAGATGTTTTCAGTGTTTTTCTCTTTGCGGAGTCCATCTTCGAAACAGTAAATCTATGAACTTCCTCTTGCAATTTATAAATAAACACGAATACCGACTGCTCTTTTGCAATACTTATTTCTTCTCTTTCGGTAACGAGCGTTCTTGTTTTATGGTGTTCATCCTTAACCATTCCAAAAACAGGAATATTTATCCCCATTTCCGAAAAAAGTGACTTTACCACTCCGACATGCGTCATTCCACCATCAAGCAATATCAAATCGGGAACATTCGAGTAACTTCCGCGCTCGTCTTTTAGATGTTCTATTCTTCTTTTCAAAGTTTCTCTCATAGCGGAATAATCATCTGCGCCATTTTGATTTTTCATTTTTAAGACACGATAATCGCTCTTTTTGAGTTTGCCATTTTCGCTAACAATCATTCCTGCGGTTATATGCTCATTGCCGAGGTTTGAAATATCATATGCTTCTATTCTTTCGGGAATTGCATCAAGACCGATAATTTGGGCAAGTTTTGATAAAGTTTTTGTATCTCTCTCAATCTCGCTCTCATATTGGTTTGCCTTTTCTTTGGCATTCATTGCCACCATATCGCAAAGTTTTTTGTTATCTCCGCGTTGCGGAATTTTTACATTTACCGCCCTCTCGGCACATTTTCTAAGATAGCCCTCGACAAGTTCCCTCTCGGTTTCGTCAAGTTCAAAGCCGAGTAAAACTTCACTCGGTATATATTCGCGTTTTGAATAAAGATCGCAAATGAATGATGTCATATATTCATAATTATCATCAATTATCAAATCGTTTGCGCCAAAATTAAAAGATTCACTATCCGAAATAATTCCGCTTCTAACATAAAATATAGAAATGGTAACACAAACATCATCACTATATACGGCGATAACATCATACTCATCATCAGGTGCGCCAACGACCTTTTGTCCGTCACGAAGGCGTTTCATTGCCTCTATTCCGTCTCGGCATCTTGCGGCATCCTCAAAACGCTCATTTTCAGCGTGATTATACATTTGTTCGGTAAGCATGGAAATTGCTTCTTTATTATTTCCTCTCAAAATGTTAACCGCGCACTGCATTGTCTTATAATAATCTTCTGCGCTAACACTATTATCGCATGGCGCTATACATCTTCCTATTTGCTTATATATGCAAGGTCTTTCCTTACCTATATCCCTTGGAAACTGTCTTTTACATGTAGGAATACCAAGTGTGCGTTCAAGTGTTCCCATAATGCCGTATACAACACTCATTCCCGAATAAGGTCCAAAATATTTTGCTCCGTCGTTTGCTCTCTTGCGACTTTGCGACATTCTTGGATACTGCTCATTCATAGTAACTTTTATATACGGATACGATTTAGAATCTTTGAGCAAGATATTATATTTAGGTGTATATTGTTTTATCTTCGTATTTTCAAGAGTAAGAGCCTCTATTTCGGTGTCACAAAACAAAACATCAAAATCATCAACTTGTGACACCATTTTAAAGGTTTTTAAATTTGCGTCTGCAGAAAGGTGAAAATACTGTGATACTCTGTCTTTTAACGATCGAGACTTTCCAACATATATAATTTTCCCGTTCTTGTTCTTCATCATATACACACCGGGGGTGCGAGGCAACTTTGCGGATTTTTCCCTTAGACATTTTATTTTCTCATCAGTCACAGCATCTTCCTCCTTTCGATTTGATATTAAACAAATAGGCGACAGTTTCCACTATCGCCTTAATGTCTATTGAATTTTAATTAAGACCTGACAATATTAAGGTTTCAAGCCCATCAACTGCAAGTTGTTCATCTTCACCATCAGCAATGATAGTAACAACCGATCCTTTTACTATTCCCATGGAAAGAACTCCAAGCAAACTTTTAGCATTTACTCTACGGTCTTCCTTCTCAATCCATATAGATGCACTGAATGAGTTTGCCTTTTGAATGAAAAATGTCGCTGGTCTTGCATGCAATCCTACATCATTCACTATTACAACATCTCTTGATATCATGATAAAATCTCCTCTATTTTTGGGCGCTCTTAAAATACTGAAATTCATTATATCAAAAACTTTTCCAAAAATCAATAGTTTTTTATATTTTTTTATTTATTTTTATTTATGTATAAAAAGGTTGTCAAAAATGCATCATTTTTTGGTATTCTTAGACAAAAATTCAAATAATGCATCTTATTTTTTATTTTTTACTTGAAATAAAGAATTTTTTATTATATAATAATTGGGAATATAATTTTGAAAGGAATTTTTAACTATGATTAACTCCGAAAAGACAATGGAAAAAGTTGTTGCTCTTTGCAAGAACAGAGGTTTTGTTTATCCCGGCTCCGAAATATATGGCGGTCTTGCCAACTCTTGGGACTTCGGTCCTCTTGGTGTTGAGTTCAAAAACAACATTAAGCAAGCATGGTGGCAAAAGTTCGTTCGCGAATCAAAATACAATGTCGGACTTGACAGTGCTATTCTTATGAATCCACAAGTTTGGGTTGCGTCAGGACATGTTGGCGGTTTCTCCGATCCACTTATGGACTGCAAACAATGTAAGACAAGACACCGTGCTGACAAACTTATTGAAGATTTCGCTTTCCAAACTGGCTCTAATGTAAATCCTGCCGGAATGTCTAACGATGAAATGTTCTCGTTTATCAAGGAAAACAAAATCGTTTGCCCTTCTTGTGGTAGCGGTGATTTCACTGACATTAGAAAATTTAACCTTATGTTCAAGACATTCCAAGGTGTAACCGAGGATTCCACATCGGAACTTTACCTTCGTCCCGAAACTGCACAAGGTATTTTCGTAAACTTTAAGAACATTGCAAGAACAACAAGAAAGAAACTCCCATTCGGTGTTGGTCAAATTGGAAAATCATTCAGAAACGAAATCACTCCAGGTAACTTCATTTTCCGTATTCGTGAATTTGAGCAAATGGAACTTGAATTCTTCTGCAAACCCGGAACTGACCTTGAATGGTTCGCATTTTGGAAAGATTACTGCGCTAACTTCCTTTACAATCTCGGTATGAAGAAAGAAAACCTTAGACTTCGCGACCACGATCCTGAGGAACTTTGCTTCTACTCCAAGGCAACAACCGACTTTGAATACCTCTTCCCATTTGGTTGGGGCGAACTTTGGGGAATTGCCGACAGAACTGATTATGACCTTACTCAACACGCAAATCTTTCGGGTGAAAATATGGAATATTTTGATCCTGAAACTAACGAAAAATACATTCCTTATGTTATCGAGCCATCTCTCGGTGCTGACCGTGTTACTCTCGCATTCCTTGTAGAGGCTTACGACGAGGAAACAGTTGGCGAAAACGATGTTAGAACTGTTATGCGTTTCCACCCTGCAATTGCTCCTGTAAAGGCGGCTGTTCTTCCACTTTCAAAGAAACTTTCTGACAAAGCAGGCGAAGTTTACGCTGAACTTTCTAAATATTTCAATGTTGAGTTTGATGAGACAGGCTCTATCGGTAAGAGATACCGCCGTCAAGACGAAATTGGAACTCCATTCTGCATTACTTACGACTTCGATACCGAAAATGACGGTTGCGTTACTGTTCGTGATAGAGATTCAATGGAGCAAATTCGTCTTCCTATTAGCGAACTCAAATCATATATTCAAGAAAAATTATATTTTTAATGTTGACAAATTAATAAAATAGTGTTACAATCATATAAACGCTGTGACGGAGACAGTAATCTAAATCCAACGCCTAAGCGAGTCGGGGACGGTGCAAGCCCGATGCTATTAAATTTAGACGAATATCACTCCCGAGCCTCGTAGCGAATCAAGTAGCCTACGACGGAATCCAACCGTTAGAATGGACGCATATAGTATGTATGTAGAATAGGTGGTTACGATATTTTTCTCGTCCTGTTCACACAGGACGAGTTTTATTTTACGAGAATTAGAAAGGAACAAAAAGATGTACGACAAGGTCTCTACTAATCTCAATTTTGTTGAGAGAGAAAAAGCAACTGAACAATTTTGGAAGGATAACAAAATTTTCGAAAAAAGCATAAAAATGCGTGAAAATGCGCCTTCCTACACATTTTATGACGGTCCGCCAACAGCGAACGGAAAACCTCACATCGGTCACGTTTTGACTCGTGTTATTAAGGATATGATCCCTCGTTATAGAACTATGAAGGGATATATGGTTCCTCGTAAAGCGGGTTGGGATACTCACGGACTTCCTGTTGAACTTGAAGTTGAAAAACTTCTTGGACTTGACGGAAAGGAACAAATCGAGCAATATGGTCTTGATCCATTTATTGGCAAATGTAAGGAAAGTGTTTGGAAATACAAGGGAATGTGGGAAGACTTCTCATCTACCGTTGGTTTCTGGGCTGACATGGACGATCCTTATGTTACCTATCACGACAACTTTATCGAGTCAGAATGGTGGGCACTTAAACAAATTTGGGACAAAGGTCTTCTCTACAAAGGCTTTAAAATAGTTCCTTACTGTCCTCGTTGTGGCACTCCTCTTTCCTCGCACGAAGTTGCGCAAGGATATAAGAGTGTAAAAGAGCGTTCAGCAGTTGTTAGATTTAAAAAGGCTGATGAAGACGCTTACTTCCTTGCTTGGACAACTACACCTTGGACACTTCCGTCAAATACCGCTCTTTGCGTAAATCCAAGCGAATCATACTGCAAGGTTAAGGCAAACGACGGCAAGGTTTACTATATGGCCGAAGCACTT
The DNA here is from genome assembly GCA_045578005.1 of Eubacteriales bacterium. Taxonomy (GTDB): domain Bacteria; phylum Bacillota; class Clostridia; order Oscillospirales; family CAG-272; genus RGIG2000. The sequence continues at coordinate 10,880 of JAZNJK010000022.1, forward strand.
CTTGATAAGGTGTTATCTCCTCTTGCGACTGATGACGCTCCTGCTTATGAAATTATCGAAAAATTCGTTGGTAAGGATCTTGAATTTGTTGAATATGAGCCACTTTTCGAGTGTGCAGGTGTTTGTGCTAAAAAGCAAAACAAGAAGGCTCATTTTGTAACATGCGACAACTATGTTACAATGGGTGATGGCACAGGTATTGTTCATATCGCTCCCGCATTTGGTGAGGACGACTCAAGAATCGGTAGAAACTATGACCTTCCATTCGTTCAATTTGTAAACGGCAAGGGCGAAATGACTTCCGAAACTCCTTATGCCGGAATGTTCGTAAAGAAAGCCGACCCTGTAATCCTTAAAGACCTTGATGAGCAAGGAAAACTCTTTGATGCTCCAAAATTCGAGCATGACTATCCATTCTGTTGGAGATGTGATACTCCACTTATCTACTATGCTCGTGAGTCTTGGTTTATTAAGATGAGCGCAGTAAGAGATAACCTTATTAAGAACAACAATACTATTAACTGGATTCCTGAATCTATCGGTAAAGGTAGATTTGGTGCTTGGATTGAGAATGTTCAAGACTGGGGAATCAGCCGTAACAGATATTGGGGAACTCCTCTCAACATTTGGGAGTGTGAGTGCGGACACAAGCACTCCATCGGTTCTATCGAGGAGCTCAAATCAATGTCCGACAACTGCCCCGAAAAGATTGAACTTCACCGTCCTTACATTGATGCAGTAACTATCAAGTGTGAAAAGTGCGGTGGTGAAATGCACCGTGTTCCCGAGGTTATTGACTGTTGGTTTGACTCAGGCGCTATGCCGTTTGCTCAACACCACTATCCTTTTGAAAATAAGGATTTGTTTGAGGCTCAATTCCCTGCGGACTTTATTTCCGAGGCGGTTGACCAAACAAGAGGTTGGTTCTATTCTCTACTTGCAATTTCAACTCTTATCTTTGATAAGGCTCCTTATAAAAATGTAATCGTTCTTGGACATGTTCAAGATGAAAACGGACAAAAGATGTCAAAATCAAAGGGAAATGCGGTTGATCCATTCGATGCACTTCAAACCTATGGTGCTGACGCAATCCGTTGGTATTTCTACACCAACTCTGCTCCTTGGCTTCCTAACCGTTTCCACGGCAAGGCTGTTATCGAGGGACAAAGAAAGTTCATGGGAACTCTTTGGAACACCTACGCATTCTATGTTCTTTATGCAAATATTGACAAATTTAATCCTATGGATTACAAACTTGAAGATGCAAAACTTTCCGTTATGGATAAGTGGCTCCTTTCAAGAATGAATTCTATGGTTAAAGAGGTTGATTCTTGCCTTGAAAACTACAAAATTCCAGAGGCTTGCAAAGCACTTGAATCATTTGTTGACGATATGTCTAACTGGTATGTTCGCCGTGGTAGAGAGAGATATTGGGCGCAAGATATGACCGACGACAAGATTGCGGCATATATGACACTTTACACCGCTCTTGTAACTACTGCTAAAACAAGCGCTCCTATGATTCCGTTTATGGCTGAAGATATTTATAGAAACCTTGTTTGCAACCTTGACAAGAACGCACCTGAAAGTATTCACCTTTGCGACTTCCCTTCAGTTGATGAGTCAAGAATTGATACAAAACTTGAAGAGGATATGAAGGCACTGCTTGATATTGTTGTTATGGGTCGTGCAGCAAGAAACAACTCCTCACTCAAAAACCGTCAACCTCTTTCTACAATGTTTGTTAAGACTTCTCACACTCTTTCCGATTTCTATCTTGAAATCATTGAAGATGAACTTAACATTAAGAATGTAAAATTTGTTGACGATATGTCCGAATTCTCTTCCTACACATTCAAACCGCAACTCAAAACTGTTGGTCCTAAATACGGAAAATACCTCGGTGCTATTAGAACATGGCTCAGTGGACTTGACGGAAACAAGGCTATGGCTGAACTTACAGCAAACGGTTCTATCAAACTTGATGTTGATGGTGTTGAAATCGCACTTTGTGAGGAAGACCTTCTTATCGAAACAAAGCAAAAGGAAAACTACTGCTCTATTTGTGATAAATATCTTGCGGTTGCTCTTGATACAACTCTTACAAACGAACTTATTGAAGAGGGATATGTAAACGAGATTATAAGCAAGATTCAAACAATGAGAAAAGATTCCGGATTTGATGTTACCGACCATATCAAAGTATGTGTTTCCGGTAATGAAAAAATCGCAAATTATGTTCAGGCTAACGAGGGCGAGATTGCAAAAATCGTTCTTGGTGATGAGTTTGGATATGACATGGTTGCTGAACATTCCAAAGAATGGGACATCAACGGCGAAAAGGTTACTCTTTCCGTTCAAAAACTCTAATAAAAATAAAAGTTCTTGCGAAAATTCGCAAGAACTTTTGTTTTTTGTTTTATTTTTTGTTTTTATTTTTTAGAGCGAAAAGGCGAGATTTCATTTCTTTTCTTTTTTCTTCTTCCTTATCTTTTAAAATTTCTACCTTTAAAATCTTTCCGTTTTGATATTCCGCCTCGAGAATATTTCCTAATGAAAGAGTGTCTATCACTCCTTCGGGAAAATCGTTTTTATCTAAAAATACGATTTTATCATCTATTTCAAGGGCGACTATTTTTTCTCCGTTTTGATTTTTATCTATTCTATCAACAACTATTCTCATATTTCTCTCCGTTTTAGTGGTCTTTTTAGATATTTTATCACATTTTTTTTGAAAATTCAATTGTATTTTCATTGGATTTTAAAAATAACACGATATTTTTGATAAATTTAGAAAAAAATGTTTGTTTTTTTCTCTATATTATGCTATACTTAGAATGTATATTTATGTTTAACACTTTTTGGAGGATAATAAATTGATTATCGCACTTGAAAACGCAAAGCACGAACTTCAAAATTTTAGAGAAAATATTGAAGAACTCGGAAACGCACTACGAATTGAAGAATTGAAGAATGAAGTTACCGAACTTGAAAAGCAAACTTTTGACCCCGATTTTTGGTCAAGCCAAGATAATTCAACAAAAGTTTTGCAAAAAATCAAACAAATGAAGGATAAAATTGAAAAATACGAGGCGCTTGCAACTAAACTCGAAGAAACAATCATGATGGCTGAAATGGCTATTGAAGAAAATGACGAGAGCCTTACCGAAGAAATCCTTGCCGACCAACAGGCTATTCTTGCCGAAGAAGAAAAGCAACGCATTGAAGTTCTTCTCAATGGCGAATATGATAAAAATAATGCTATCATCTCTTTCCATCCAGGTGCGGGAGGAACTGAGGCACAGGATTGGGCGCTTATGCTCTACCGTCTTTACACTCGTTGGGGCGAAAAACACGGATATAATGTAAAACTTCTTGACTGGCTTGATGGTGAGGAAGCAGGACTTAAAAGCGCTACTATCCTTGTCGAAGGCATTAACGCATACGGATATTTAAAGAGCGAAAACGGAGTTCACCGTCTTGTTCGTGTTTCTCCTTTTGACTCTTCAGGAAGACGACACACTTCTTTTGCTTCCGTTGAGGTAATGCCCGAATTTGATGATGATAATTCGTTTGAAATTAACGAGGCAGACCTTGAAATCACTGCTCACCGTTCATCGGGAGCAGGTGGACAGCATGTAAACAAGACCGACTCCGCTATTAGAATTGTTCATATTCCTACCGGAATTGTTGTTGGTTGTCAAACTGAGCGTAGCCAACTTCAAAACAAGGAAACTGCTATGAAGATGCTCAAATCCAAACTTATGGAAATCAAGGAACGCGAAAAACTTGATAAAATCGAGGATATTAAGGGTAACAAGACTAATATTGAATGGGGTTCACAAATCCGCTCCTATGTATTTATGCCCTATACTCTTGCCAAAGACACACGAACAGGCTACGAAAACGGAAACATTCAAGCAGTTATGGACGGCGATATTGACGGATTTATCAATGCTTATCTTAAGGAAAACGCAAAGAAATGATAAAAGAAGAAAATCGTTTTATCTCATCAACCATTTTTGAGGGAATGACCTCAATTCGCGCTTTGATTGATAATTTGAAGGCTGAAAAACCGAACGCCCGTAAAATTACAAAAATTCTTTACGACAAAGAAAAAGCCTCGAAAAAAGCAAAAGAAATTGGTTATCTCAAAAAAATGAGCGAAATTTTCGGTTTTGAAATTTCAGAGTCAAACGAAAATGAAATTAGTTCACTTTCTATTGGTGCTTCGCATGGTGGAATTATTGCGCTTTGTGAGGAAAGAGTTTATCCCACTCTTTCGCTTGACGACATAAAAAACGATGGTTTTTATGTTATGATTGAAGGAATTGAAGATCCTTACAATTTCGGTTATGCTATGCGTTCAATTTACGCATCGGGAGTTGACGGATTTATTCTTTCAAAAAGGAATTGGTTAAGCGCTTCGGGAGTCGTTTGCCGTTCCTCCGCGGGAGCAAGTGAGCGTGCCGACATTTACATCGCCGATGATGATTTTGTAACTTTGTTCAAAAAGAAAAACTACAAAGTTGTTTGTGCCGATATTAAAAACTCTATTAGCGTTTACGATGCCGATTTAACTAAGCCTATTTTTCTAATTGTAGGCGGTGAGAAAAGAGGAATTTCCTCCTCTATTTTGTCGCAAGCCGACCAAATTGTGCGCATTGATTACGGGCGTGAATTTAACGCTGCGCTATCCGCCGCATCCGCCTCAACAATTCTTGCTTTTGAAGTTTTTAAACAAAATAAAAAATAAAAACAAAACCGCTTATTCCCTTTATTTAAAAGGATTTATAAGCGGTTTTTGAATTTTAGAATTTTTGAATTTAAAAATTATCGAATTTCAAATTTTCAATTATTTATAATTGATATTTTTCTTCATATAATCGATGCTCATTTGAGCGCATTCAAGACGGGATTTGCCCATTGATGGTTCATCTTGTTCTGCGATTACCCAAGATGCACCTGCATCTCTTGCGGCATCAACGATTGACTGAACATCTTGCACACCATAGCCAAGAGGTCTGAATTCAAATGTATTGCTTTGTTCTTCGGTGCTTTCAATACCGATGAGTTTATACATATTATTACTTCTTGTTCCAACGAAATCTTTGAGGTGAACAACCGGCGCTCTTCCTGTATATTTTCTAACATAATTAGATGGATTTTCTCCGCCTACATTTACCCAACAGGTATCGAGTTCGGTTTGGAGCAAATCAGCGCTAATTTCGTTATAAAGAGCATCAAGAACATACTCTCCGTCCTCGGTCTTTTCAAACTCAAAATCGTGGTTATGATATAGAAGTGTAATTCCGTTTTCCTTGCAAACTGAACCGATAATCTTCATATCCTCAACGAGTTTAGGATATTTTTCACTACCGTATCTAAGTTCTTGTGGAAGGTATGGGATTACCATATATTTGCAACCGATTTCCTTATACATTTTAACAACATTTTCAATGCCACTTTCCATAAATTCTTGATAAGCAACATGTGCGGAAATAGGAATAAGACCTACCTCTTCAAACATTGATTTAACCTCAGATGCACTACTTCCGTAAAAACCAGCGAGTTCTCCGCCTTCGTAGCCCATTTCCTTGATTTTTTTAAGAGTGCCAAAAAAGTCTTTTTCAAGTTCATCTCTTACTGAATAAAGTTGAAATCCAAGTTTCATTTCATTTTACCTCATAATTTTCTATGAATTTTTTAATTATTTTAATAGCCTGCTCGCCTGCAAGTTTTGAAAATGTGAAATAGTCAAGTGCCTCGCCCTCGCCATCGGAAATTGTTCTCAAAATGGCAAACGGAACTTTATTTACATAGCATACTTGACCGATTGATGCGCCTTCCATTTCGCACGCCACTGCGCCAAACGTTGATGCAATATAGTCTTTTTTCTCTTTTCCTGTAATAAATTGGTCTCCCGAGGCAATAACACCACGAGTAACACGAACATTACACGATTTTGCGCTTTCACTTAGAAGATTTGAAACGGTTTTATCCGCGCGAATATTAACGAGATTTATTCCCGAAATTAGTCCAACAGGGTCTCCAAGCGGACTTGTATCCATATCATGTTGAACAACATCGGTTGCAACGACCGCCCCAAGGACACAAAGGTCCTTAGAGAGTGAACCCGCAACACCCGAATTGATGACTACGCAAGGATTATATTTTAAAATCATTGTTTGTGCGCAAATTCCCGCAAAAACCTTTCCAATACCGCATTTACAAACGACCACTTCTTTATCAAAGAGAAATCCTTTTATAAATTTCATTCCCGAAATTTCTTCACAGGTTGTATTTTTCATATCGGCGATAATTCCGTCAACCTCGATGTCCATAGCGCCGATAATTCCTATTATTTTACTCATATTTGAAGGTCACCTCCGAGCCGTTTAGCACATTTAGATATCTTTGCGCCTCCATTTGAGCGGTTTCAAGGTTAAGGTTGCGATAATTTCCGCACTCTTCCCTTTTATTTCCAAAAATTTCGCCCTTATGGTCGATAATTTTCTTTAAAACATCTTTAATTAGGACAAGCACATCGTTTTTGTCCATATCACGAACGAGCAAATAAAATCCTGTTTGGCATCCCATTGGTCCAAAATAGATGATTTTATCACTTTTATCGCTATTTCTAACATAGGTTGCAAACATATGTTCAAGTGAGTGCATTGTGAGATTGTCCATATAATCGCCCATATTAGGCTTTCTTGTCCTCATATCGTAGGTGGTTATATCTCCATCAATGCGAGAAATATACAGTCCCTCACTAATCTTGTCGTGATTTACGGTAAAACTTGCTATTTTTTGCATTTTTTATTCCTCTTTTAGTATCAAATTTTCAAGGGCGCTCTTTACTGTTTCTGGCTCAAACAAAAACGAAAATCCGTGCGGTGCATCCTTTACAATTACTTTTTGTTTCGGCGAAGTGCATGCCTCAAAATTTTCCTCAGTCATATAGCACGGGACAAAGTCATCGCCTTCTCCGTGAATGAACAAAATTGGCGCTTTTGCATGTGCCAAAGAATCCTTTGCGCTATATGAATAATCGAATTTGCCGAAAATTTTCGCCAAAAGTCCAACGGGAGCGCAAAACCACTTGGGTAATCCAAAATGCTTTTTCGCAACAAGTTGGATTATTTCCTTAGGAGAGGTAAATCCGCAATCGGCAACAATTCCCGAAACGCCATCGAGCATATTTGATGCCATCATAACCGTTGATGAACCCATTGAGAGTCCGCTCAAATAAATATGGTTATTTGGAAAAGTGTTTTTGGCGAATTCAACCCACGAAACAGCATCAAATCTTTCTTTAACGCCATAGGTGATAAGCCTTCCTTCGCTCTTTCCGTGTGCGCGTTGGTCTATAAGAATAATGTTAAGACCGAGCGAGTGATAATACGGTATTGCGCAAGAAAAATCCCTTTTTCCCATCGAACGATATCCGTGAAATAAGATAATAGTTTTATTGCTTTCGCCTTCCGCTTTTATAATTTCACCGTGTAATTTCAGCCCGTCGTAACTTTTAATATAAACATCGGTTTTTGGCGCGTTTTCGAACCACAACTGTCCTTCGTCTATTAGTTTATAAAACTCGCGCATTTTTTCGCTCTTTGGATTTTCATCAAGGGGGTTTTTATCTTTTTTTCGAACAAATGCAGTGTTGAAAAAATACAAAAAAACCGCCACGACAACAAGCAAAATTGCCGATATTGAAACAGGTATCCAAATCATTAGTTTGTCGATTTAAGAGCCACCTTACTACGATAACTCTCAACCTCCCAGTTTGCGATAAAATCTACCATTTCAGGAGCCATCGGACGAACACCACCGAAGTTTCTTGAATAAACTATGATTTTTACCGCATCGAGCCAAACATCAGTAACAGTTTGAGCATCCTTATCACTTTTGCCAATAGCAAACATACCAACACCCTTGGCAAAAACGATTTTGGGCAAAAATTTATTTGTTTCTTCAAATTCTTTAAGTTGCGATTTCATTGAATTGAGAGAAAAATCGGCAACAAACATCGGCACACTCTTACAGTAAACGATGTGGTCAGGGGACATTGGGCGAAGAAGAATTTCAAAACTTTCTTTTGATGTGCAAAGTTTCTCAACCTCTTTATTAAGCGTAAACTTAACGCTTGCCTCTTCCTTTCCGCCACACAATGCGGTAAGATTTGACGCGATTTCATTAACGAGTTCGTAGTTAGGCTCTACCTCTGTCAAATCGGGGCGCACTTTTACTGCGTCCTCGAACTTATTCATAACTGATGTTACAAGTTCATCCATTTCCTCTTTGGAATCAGCACCAAAGAAAACACCATGATTTTGAAGGAATAAGAGATATGCTCTTTTTCCTGTTTTATTTTCGTATTCGGCTATTCTTTCTCTGCATTTTGCAGCCAAAATATAGCCAGGCTCAGTTTCCTCAATCCAAATGGCATCAGGGAACATCTTTTCCATCGCATCCTTACCGTCCAAGGAGCAAGTTAGACCATTTACCATTGTTGGATGAACATGCAAAATATATGTTTGCTTGAAAAGGTTATGTAAAAGAGTTTCGACGGAAGGACGCTTATTTTCCTCGCCCTCGCATCTTGACGCCATCATATCGGCAAGCACTTGTGCCTCGCGCTCGTCTTTTTTCTCGGAATATGTTTTTTGCCAAATTGTCTCAAGAGATTCTCTTGACATTTTAACAAAGCCTTCATTTGAAATCGTAGCAAGGGCATGTCCCGAACCTTTTATATACAAGTGTTCATCATTTTTATAAGATGTATTTCCGCCACCTGCTAAAACATATCGAGAGTCCGAGCCATATTTATGTGAAATTTCAGCAATTATTTCAAGTCCCATTTTATTCTTCTCCAAGTAGAAATTTTTTAATAGCGCAATATTCAGCCTTTAACTGTTGTGCGGTCTTTTCATCAAATTTATCTTTCTTAATAGCCTTCAAAATGATGTTTTTCGGCGTATCTTCGGGATCAATAAGTTCCATTGCGCACACCTCATATCCCTCACTTTCAAGTTTTAGGAGTCTTAGGGCATCGGTTGCGGAATCACAAAGTTTTTGGCGCAACATTGAGTGCTTTGTAATAAAGTTAAGCGCTGAACAATTAATTTTTCCGTTCAATTCATGGTGGCAACAAGGAGTTGACAAAATTACTTTTGCACCATTCTCGCTTCCTTTATTTAGAACGATATCGGTTGCGATATCGCATGCGTGTAAGGAAATTACGAGGTCAACCGGTTGTGTCATTTCGTAATCGTTAATGTTAGCACAAGTAAATTCCATACCATCAAAACCAAGGCGAGCGCCAACGGAAGCACAATATTCAATAACATCGGCTTTTAGGTCAACGCATTTCATTGAAACATCGACTTTTTTGATGTTTTTGAAGTAATGATATACGGCAAAACTTAAATAACTCTTTCCGCAACAAAGGTCGTAAACATTGATTTTGTCAGACGGAATGTGTTGTTCTATGCTCTTTATATGCTCCAAAAATTTATTGATTTGACGGAATTTCGCTTGCATTTTATCACGGACTCGCCCGTTTTCATCGCTAATTCCGAGTTTTTTAAGAAAATCTTCATTTCCTTGTAAGATGTATTTCTTTTCGTTGTTGTTACCGCCATAAGCAATCGTGTTTGCATCGCTTGATGACAGCGACTTTTTTATTTTATCATAGCCGATAAGTGTTTCCTTCCCGCTTTTAGCCCTCATAAATTGACAATCTCCAAGAGTGGAAACTATGTTTATTTGAGCGTGAGAATAAAACACTCCTTCAAGTTCAAGTGCAAAATTTTCTTTGATATTTGAGTGATATGCTTTATTATCTTTCGAAAAAACTTCGAGTTGTAGAACATCAGTCCCTGAAATATTTTTAGGGGTTAACACTGACTTTATCTCGTCACTTGAATCGGGTTTTGAGAAGATAGCCTTTTTTAACCGTTTTTTATCAAAAAGTTCGATAAGTATAGCGATTAGGCTATCGAGTTTTTCACTTTTTATCTTCTTCATTTAAGTTTTCCTCGACCTTTTCGTTATTTTGGTCGGTTAATTCATTTGAGTCGGTTGTTGATAAAACTTCATCGGCATTCTTCTTTTTCTTTTTGAAATCAAGTTTGAACTTGTGTTCGGTATGATTGTAAATTCTAACAATATTCTTTCTATGCAAGAAAATTACGAGTGCCGAGCAAAGCATTCCAACGATTACATGAGGTCCAAATCCTGTGATTTTTGCAAGAATGAATGGGTAAATAAGGGCAATCATAACCGAGCCAAGCGAAACCATTTTAAATCCAAAAAGAATGATTATAAATATTACAAGTTCGATAAGGAAAATTACAGGTTCGGTAACAAGGCAAAAAGCCGATATTGCGGCAACGCCCTTTCCACCTTTAAATTTGAAGTAGATGGGCCACGCATGTCCTATGATTGCGAAAAGTCCTGTGATATATGCGCCAAGATATCCCAAAACTAAAAGTCTACCGATGTAAACGGCAACTATTGTTTTGAGCGCATCGCAAGTTAGAGTAAGAATTGATGCTTTTTTACCATACACGCGCATCATATTGGTAGCGCCTGCGTTTCCGCTTCCTTTTGTTCTAATATCCTCACCGTAAAGTCGAGAAATAATTACGCCAAAGTTCAAACTGCCAAGCAAATATCCGATTACCATACAAAGCAAGATGCAAACGAGGGGAAATGTTACCTTTCCGTCCTCGGTTACACTTCCGTTTTTGAATGCAATCAAGCCAAAATCCATAAGTTCTTTAAAGGTCATACTCTTGTTTCCTCATCATCTCCTCGCTGTCTTACAACGAGTTTTATCGGTGTTCCTCTAAATCCGAATGTGTCTCTTAAACAATTTTCGATGTATCTTTGATATGAAAAATGGAAAAGTGCTGCACTGTTACAAAATAGCACAAATGTTGGGGGAGCGACACTTGTTTGAGTCATATAATACACTTTAAGTCGTCTTCCCTTATCAGACGGTGGTTGAACACGGGTAATTGCCTCATTCAAAACATCGTTGAGCATTCCTGTTGAAATTCTCGTCTTCGACTGATTGAAAACATAATTTATCATTTCAAAGATTTTTACTATTCTTTGTCCTGTAAGTGCCGAAACATAGATTATTGGCGCATAAGTCATATAAGCAAGTGCCTCATAAACCTTTTTGCTATATTTTACGGTGTCCTTATCCTCGGTTTCCAACATATCCCATTTGTTAACTATGATAATAACCGCTTTTCCTGCCTCGTGCGCAATTCCCGCTATTTTTTCATCTTGGTCGGTAACACCCTCGTTTGCGTCTATTACAAGTAGACAAACATCGGCTCTTTCAACCGCCATATGAGCGCGCAAAACCGAGAACTTCTCAATTCTGTCTTCTACTTTGCTTTGTCTTCTTATTCCCGCGGTGTCGATAAAGTTGTATTTTCCGTATTCGTTATCAAATTCGGAGTCGATTGCATCACGGGTTGTTCCTGCCATTGACGATACAATAAGGCGGTCCGTTCCGAGAATTTTATTGATTATTGATGATTTTCCCGCATTTGGTTTTCCTATTACGGCAACATTTATGCGGTCTTCATCTTCCTCGGCATCTTCTTTTTCTGGAATTGTAGCCAAAACCGCCTCCAAAAGGTCACCGCTTCCTGTTCCGTGAAGTGAGGATACGGGAATTGGATCAATATCAAAACCAAGTTCATAAAATTCGTAAAAAGTCGGGTCAACTTCACCGATTTTATCGGACTTATTAACGCATATTACAACGGGTTTTCCGCTCTTTTTGAGCATAATAGCAATATCACGATCGTCGGCAACAAGTCCTGCGTTTATGTCGCACATAAAAATGATTGCATCGGCAGTATCAATAGCGATTTGCGCCTGTTCTCTCATTTTTTGCAGGATCATACTATCGGTTTTAGGCTCAATTCCGCCTGTATCAATAAGAATAAATTTTCTTCCACACCATTCGCTCTCACCGTAAATTCTGTCACGGGTAACGCCTGGTGTGTCCTCTACGATAGAGCGTCTTTCACCAATTAATTTGTTGAAAAGTGTGCTTTTTCCAACATTAGGTCTGCCAACAATGGCAATTATAGGTTTAGACATTGTCATTCCTCCTTTATACCAAGCACAGCCATACCGAAGCTAAATCCGTCGCAATCGGTAGGTTGCACAACTACATTCAAATTATTACTTAATTCATCAAGTGACATTCCGCAAAGGAACAAATCACCCTCGCTCCTTAACATGCTACGGGAAATAAGAAGCTCGTCTCCAAGGGACTTGTCCTTTAACTGATTTACAAGGTCCTTACCTGTAATTAAGCCCGCAACTGTTATTGAATGACCGAAAAAGTCATTCTCTATCTTATAGACATCACAAGAAATTTTCTTGCACTTCTTTTGTATTTTCTTTACCATTTTACACATAAAATCGTATGCGGAAACGCCTGTGGCAACAGAAATACTTCTTTGAGTTTTTCTTTCTTCTCTTGATAGACGTTTTAGGAATGCATTAAGTTCGGTTTCAAAAGAAGTTAACATTCCAACACCGTTTTCGATTTGATCAAACTCCTCGTAATATTCAAAATTAGGGAGTTTTTTATCAGCCAACAAATAAAACTCATCCGAACAGAAGAACATATTTCCTCCATACTTTTTTGCATAGAGTTTATTTATTTTTTCAACGGTATTTATAACCTCTATTGCTGACTCTTTATCAAAACCTTGCAAGGGATAAAGTCCCTCTCGAAATTTTGTAAGTCCTGACGGAACTACGGAAACGCTATTCATATGAGGGTAATACTTTGCAAGGTCGTTAAGAGTCCTTTCAAGCTCGGCTCCATCATTTACTCCCCTACAAAGAACGATTTGACCACTCATATTAATTTCCGCATTTGCAAAATCATCAAGATACGAAAGCACCTCTCCCGCGCGCTTGTTATGCATCATTTTGCATCTTAATTCAGGGTTTGTCGTGTGTATAGATATATTTACAGGAAGGCGCATTTCAATAATTCTATCTACTTCTTTTTTGTCGATATTAGTCAAGGTAACATAATTTCCGTGCAAAAAAGACAGTCTTGAATCGTCGTCCTTAAAGTAAAGTGTTTCTCTTAATCCCTTTGGAAGTTGGTCAATAAAACAAAATATACATTTATTTGAGCATCTGCGCTTTTTATCCATTAACGGAGTTTCAAAATCAAGTCCGATGTCGTCATACATTTCTTTTTCGATAGAAAAACTGTATTTAGTGCCTTCTCTATCAACAACAATTTCAAGTTTTTCCTCTGCAAGATAAAATCTATAATCAATAACATCGTTTATTTCTTTGCCATTTATACTAATTAGCACATCATTCTCTTTTATACCGCAAGTTTGCGCCAAAGAAGCCTTTGCCACTGTAACTATTCTTACCATTTTTGCCTCCTTGTTTTTTCAAGACTTGATCAATTATATATTATATAATATAAAACTTAAAAAGTCAACCATTGGACAAATATTTGTTAATTTTTTCTAATGACGATTTCTCTATTCTCGAAACATAGGAGCGCGAAATTCCTAGCATTTTTGCGACTTCTCTTTGTGCATATGCTTTTGTGTTTCCGAGTCCGTAACGCATTACAAGAATTTGCTTTTCGCGTTCATCAAGTTCGGCTTTTATAAATTCAAGAGCCTTATTAATTTTTATTTTCTTATCCAAGTCATCGGCAATGGTATCTTCAAGAAATATTATATCCATATATGTAAGTGAATTTCCGTCCTTGTCTACATCGACAACATCATTTAGTGAAACTTCGCAACCGTATTTCTTTTGATTTCTAAAAAACATAAAGATTTCATTTTGAATACATTTTACTGCGTAAGTTGCAAATCTTGTTCCGCTTGAACTATTATATGAATCAACCGCCTTTACAAGTCCTATTGTCCCTATTGACTGCAAATCTTCCTTGTCAAATCCGGAAGATTGATATTTCTTTATGACATGGACAACGAGCCTTAAATTATGTTCTATCAATTTATCTCTTGCACTTTGACTTCCCTCTTTAAACTCCTCAAAGCATTTTTTCTCCTCTTCGCTTGACAAAGCCTCGGGGAAGCGTTGAATTGGCTCTACTCCCAAAATCATATAAGTAAAATTTAAAATCATCGAAAAAATATTCATAATAATCACCTCACACTATCTATATTTTCTTATTTCAAAAAATTGCTTGTCAGGTAAATTTTTCATTTTGCAAAAGCGAATAAATGTGATATTTTGTGAGAAAATATCATTGAACGCAAGTTCAACTGGAGGATTAAGTTATGATGATTATAGACAGAATCGCACTTTTTCTGCTCATAATCGGCGGATTAAACTGGGGTAGCGTCGGTCTATTTCAGTTTGATATTGTAGCATGGATGTTCGGTGGCTCTGATGCGATTATTTCAAGAATTATCTATGTTGTAATTGCTCTTTGCGCACTTTGGTGCATTTCCTTACTATTTAGAGAACACGACACTGATACGGCAGAAATTGAATAACAAACAAAATCTCCGCATAAGCGGAGATTTTGTCGTTTATTTGGTTTTTATTATTTTAGTTTATGACATTATAACCGACTTTTTACGGTAAGCATCACTTGGTTTTTTTGGATTTTTTAAAAATGTATAATAAAGTTCATCGACTCGGCAAGAAATTTCGAAATTTTTAAGTTTTTCGCCTTCAAATTTCTTGGAATCGGAATGCTTTGTTAGAATAGAAATGCCTGTGTTTTTTCTTATATTTTTGATAAGAGTCCGTCCCTCTTTATCGCAAGCCAAAAGAGTTGTGAAAATTTTGTTTTCATTTGCGCTCTCTACTCCGAAAAGTTGTGACATGAGAATTCTTTTAAGTCTTGATGTTGTCCAAACCTTAGAACTTAAACGAAGGAAAAACTCGTTTGAATTACAAGAGTCCTTGGCAATTTTAGAAATGAAAAAACCGCATCCGTCGGGAGTGTCAAATGTAGTGGCATAATTTTCGGGTTTTTCAGTTACTGCAAATCTAAAAATAAATTCTTTTGCTAAATTTTCATCAAGGTATGCACCGTCTTTGATATCTTGCTCAAAAATTTCCTTGGCTACATCGGGAATTGACAAAAGAGTATTATGTTTATAAAATTCGTGTCTAATTGCGGAAGCGGACATAATTCCCTGCACGGAAAGGTCACTATATCCCGCACCTTCTCTTTTTATTGCGAAGGGGGTAATTTTCGAGCCATATTTTTTAATTGCCCGTAGATATTCAACCACCAAAATATCGTTTGGGGATTTTGGCAGTCGCTCTCCCAACTTCAAAAGCGCATTTTCTTTTGCCGAAATGTAACTCTCATTTCGAACATTTAATTGGTCTTTGATTTCATTTTCAAAAAGGTCGGAGTCTATTGCGTCGGCAATAGCGCTTAAATGTTCTAAATCTCCACTTTCCGAGCCAAAGCAAAGGTGTGTTGCTCCTATTTCGGTGGCAATTTTCACCCCCGCCTTAGCAAAGACTTCGGCATTTGATGAAGAAAAAGGAAACGGAAGTTCGAGAACTGCGTTTACACCCATAGAAATAGCAACTGATGCGCGAGTGTATTTATCAAACATCGCAAACGAGGCGCGTTGAGTTACATTACCTGACATAATAGCAACTATTGTTGCGTTTGGAAAATTTTCTCTTATTTTATAGATTTGATACTTATGACCGTTATGAAACGGGTTGTATTCACATATAATCGCAATAATTTCAGCCATTTTTTCTCCTTAAAATATTTTTTCCTAAATTTGTATTTTAGTCTTGAATTTGTGAGTCCTATGATATATAATAATATACGATAATTTATAATTTGTCAAGAAACAATTTTCAGGAGGATTAAAAAATGAAAGTTCTTGTAGTAAATGCAGGTAGTTCATCACTCAAATATCAGTTGATGGATACCACAACAGGAGATGTCCTTGGAAAGGGTATCTGCGAAAGAATCGGTCTTACCGGAAGTTCTATTGAACACAAAAAGGCTGATGGCTCAAAAATCAAAAAGGAAATTGCAATGCCTGACCACTCTATCGCTACTGAGATCGTTGTTGCGATGCTCACCGATAAGGAAAATGGTTGTATTTCAAGCATGGATGAAATTGAGGCAGTTGGACACAGAGTTGTTCACGGCGGTCCATACATTTCAGAAAGTTGCCTTGTTACCGATGAAGTCCTTGCTACTATTGAAAAGTGTGTTGAGTTTGCGCCTCTTCACAACCCTGCTCACATCATGGGAATTAAGGGTTGCCAAAAGGTAATGCCTAACACTCCTCAAGTTGCTGTATTTGATACTGCATTCCACCAAACAATGGAGCCAAAGGCTTACACATATGCTCTTCCAATCAAAATGGTAGAAGAAGATCATATTAGAAGATACGGCGCACACGGAACATCACACCGCTTTGTTGCGAATGAAATGATCAAAATTCTCGGTGGCAAGCCTGACTCAAAAATTGTAACTTGCCATATCGGTAACGGTTCTTCAATTTCTGCAGTTCGCGACGGAAAAGTTGTTGATACTTCTATGGGCTTTACTCCACTTGATGGTGTTGAAATGGGAACAAGATGCGGTTCTATCGACCCTGCTATCGTTCCTTACATTATGAAGAAATACAACATCGGCGTTGATGAAATTACTGACTTCATGAATAAGAAGTGCGGTTTCCTCGGTGTTAGCGGATATTCTTCTGACAGCCGTGATATTGAGGCTGCTATTCTTGGAAAGTTCGATGAGAACAATGACAAGTGTCCTAAGACTGATGCTGAAAAGGAAGCAACAACCCGTCACGCTCAACTTGCTGCTGACATTCTCGCATTCCAAGTTAAAAAGTATATCGGCTCTTACTCTGCTGTTATGAACGGACTTGATGCTATTGTATTTACCGCAGGTATGGGTGAAAACAATCCCGAACTCCGTGAAAGAGTTTGCCGTGATATGGACTTCTACGGAATTGACATCGACTTTGAACTTAATGCAAAGACATTAAGACAACCTAACATTGTTGAACTTTCAACACCAAAATCAAAGGTTAAAGTTTATGTTCTTCCTACAAACGAGGAACTTATGATTGCAAGAGATACTGAGGCAATCGTTTCAAATAAATAATAATTTTAAAAGCATCTTGAATTTTCAAGATGCTTTTATTTATTAGGTTTTTATTTATTTTTGAATTTAAAAATTCTACATTTTTAAAATTTAAAAATTTATGCAAAAAAATCGCTCGAATTAAACATTCAAGCGATTTTTTGTTATTTTTTCGAACAATTTAAACTTATCGTCAAATTAAATTACGCCTTTTTGAAGCATGATATTTGCATAGATTGCCTTCTCGCTTGTAGCGATGATTGCGTAGGCTTTTTTAGCCTCTTCATAAAACGCAAATCTTTCAATTGTGCCAACTGTTTTTGCGCCTCTTTGGTCATATTTTGAGATGATTTCCTTATACTCATCCCAAATAGGTGTTTTCGCATTATCGCCCTTCATTAAGTCGGATCGTAGCCATGTCGTTCTGTGAGCCAAGGAGTTGGCACAATAATTTGTCTTCCTAAGACCGCTTGGCAT
>JAZNJK010000023.1:0-2682 GCA_045578005.1 Eubacteriales bacterium
GGGTATATGATTGACGGTGCGCTTGACGGCTCCGAAAACGGGGAGAAACGAATGGTAACTACTCCTTGGTCGAGTGAGCCTATGGAATTTGACAAAGCGGGGGAACTTGGCACACGAAAGGTGATTTCGGAACATTCAACAATTGGAATTGTGGTGACAAGTGACGGCTCTTTCGGTGAGTTTTCAAGAGATGATTACATAGGGGCTGAAAGGCGAGTTGTTTCGGAACTTAAAGAACTTGGAAAGCCGTTTGTTATTGTTTTAAATTCGGCTCGTCCCGAAAGCCGTGAGGCGATAAATCTTGCTATGAGTATCGAAGAAAAATACTCCGCCCCTGTTGCGCTTGTAAATGCAAATGAGTTGACAAGTGAGGATTTTGAGGGGATAATGAGGCTACTACTCGGTCAATTTGAGGCAAATGAAGTTGTCTTTCACCTTCCTAAATATCTTTCCTGCCTTGATAACGAACATTGGTTAAAATCAAGCATTATTGAGTCAATAAAGGAGTCGATTAAAGATGTGAAGAAAATCGACGATATTGACTCCTGTGCCGAAATTCTTGGCAAAAATGAGCATTTAGCAGACACTCCATCGCACATTTGCGACCTCGGGACAGGAAATATTGATGTTAAAATTTCTTTGCAAGATGAACTTTATTACAAAATAATAAGCGAACTTTGTGATGAGGAAATCGGTGATGATGAGGCGCTGTTTTTCACTATTCGTTCTCTTAGCGAGGCAAAGCGCGAACTTGACAAATTTGCGAAAGCGATTGATGAGGTCCATGCTACGGGATACGGAATTGTGCCACCTTGTGTTGAGGATATGATTCTTGAAGAGCCACAAATTGTAAAGCATTCAAGCGCTTATGGAGTGAAACTGCGAGCCTGTGCGCCATCAATTCATATGATAAGAGCGCAAATTGAAACGGAGATAAATCCGATGGTTGGGACACAGGAACAATCACAAGAAATTGTTCAATTTATGCTTGAAGAAATCGAAGACGATCCTAAGAAAATTTGGGAGTCGAAGATGTTTGGCAAGTCGCTTTATGAACTTGTAAACGAGGGACTACATTCTAAACTTGAACATATAACGCAAGAATCACGCACTCGCCTTTGCGATACTTTATCAAGAGTTATAAACGAAGGGTCAAGCGGTCTTATTTGCATTATTCTTTAAAAATTGACAAATACAAACGCCTACGCTCGAAGTGGGCGTTTGTTATTGACAAATAAGGATTTTTATGATAGAATTATATCATAATAAATGTTTTTAAGGAGTTATGCGATGTTTTGTGTAAATTGCGGAGCGCAACTTGAAGAAAGTTGCAAATTTTGTCCTTACTGTGGCACTGCCGTTGTTCAACCTAAAAAAGAAGAAAAAATTGACAAAGATGATATTTGTGTTGAGTTTTCGAGCGAGGAAAACAAGAATGATAACGAAATAAGATACGCGATGCCCGATGAAGAAAAAGTTATCAAAGGTAAAAAATCACGCATTGCATCGGGCCTTTTGGGGATTTTCCTTGGCGGACTTGGTGTGCATAACTTTTATCTTGGATACACTAAAAAGGCGGTTATTCAACTTGTGCTTTTTATTCTTGGTTGTTGTAATGGTATTACCGCGGCTATTGCCTGTATTTGGGGATTTATCGAGGGAATTTTAATTCTTGCCGAAAGCATCAATGTAGACGGTGACGGAAATGCACTTGATAAATAAATTTGCCAAAAACATCGAATTATAGATACATATCCCACTGTTTTTATAAAATGGTGGGGTGTTTTTTGTTTTAAAGGGGTTTTTACGGTTTAAAATTTTTTGTTTGTAAAGACCGGAGTATTGATAAAAACAAAAAAAATGAGTGCATAAATGCACTCATTTTTTATTTAACCGCAATTACGCGATGATGTCAGTAACTTGGCCTGAACCAACAGTTCTACCACCTTCACGGATAGCGAAACGAAGACCCTTTTCGATAGCGATAGGAGTGATAAGTTCAACTTCCATTGTTACGTTATCGCCAGGTTTTGCCATGTCAGTATCCTTAAGGTTGATGATACCTGTAACGTCAGTTGTTCTGAGATAGAATTGAGGTCTGTAGTTTGAGAAGAATGGCTTTGAACGGCCGCCTTCTTTTTCAGTAAGAACATAAACTGCTCCTACAAACTTTGTGTGTGGGTTGATTGAACCTGGTTTGCAAAGAACCTGTCCTCTTTCGATTTCGTTCTTTTGAACGCCACGGAGAAGAAGACCAACGTTGTCACCAGCCTCAGCGCTGTCCATAAGCTTATGGAACATTTCGATACCAGTAATAACTGTTTGTCTCTTTTCGTCAGTAAGACCAACGATTTCAACTGTATCAGCCATCTTAACTGTTCCACGCTCTACTCTACCAGTAGAAACTGTTCCACGACCAGAGATTGAGAATACATCCTCTACAGGGAGAAGGAATGGAAGGTCAGCCTTTCTCTCAGGAGTTTGGATATAGCTGTCAACATTTGCCATAAGTTCCCAAATGCAAGCATATTCAGGAGCGTTAGGATCTTTGTTCTCGGAAATGAGAGCGTTTCTTGCAGAGCCACGAACGATCGGAATGGCATCGCCTGGAAGTCGGATCGTAGCCATGTCGTTCTGTGAGCCAAGGAGTTGGCACAATAATTTGTCTTCCTAAGACCGCTT
>JAZNJK010000024.1:0-2308 GCA_045578005.1 Eubacteriales bacterium
AATACTTTAATAAAATCAATTTGTCAATAGTAATTTGTGACTAAATTTTTGTTTACCACAATATATAGTGGCTAAATAACAAAAAAACACCCCATATTTTGAGGTGTTTTTTATATGGGGTGGATGATGAGATTCGAACCCACGGCCTTCAGAGCCACAATCTGACGCTCTAACCAGCTGAGCTACACCCACCAAAGAACGCTCTCCTTTTATTTTGGAGAGTTATATAACTCCGTTGTGGTCTTAGCGGAGCCCCGATGCCCTTCGGGCTGGCGTACCCAGAGAGATTCGAACTCCCGACCTACTGCTTAGAAGGCAGTTGCTCTATCCGGCTGAGCTATGGGTACATAGCAAAAAAATGGAGCGAGTGATGGGAATCGAACCCACGCGACCAGCTTGGAAGGCTGGAATTCTACCATTGAACTACACTCGCAAATGAAATATTTGTTTTTGCCCTATTATAATAACACAAGAATACTTCTTTGTCAATAGGAAATTTAAATTTTTTTGAGATTTTTTTAATTTTTTTGTTTATGCCCGATTTTATTAGTATTTTGAGGTTGTTTTGATGCGCTTTTTTGATTATTTTTTGTTTTTCACTTCCCTTTTTTGCCTCGCTAACGCATTGATTAGCGAGGCATTGGGGGAAAGCGGGGCAATCGCTACTTTACAACCACCGCACCCGAACCCATATCGGCATAGCCTTTTTCAAATGCACTCATATCGAGTGTGAAGGTATTACCTGCGGGGTTTGAGAGGGTGACTGTATTCCCGGTATAATCATAGCCGACAAGAACCATACAAGCCATATTTGACTTTAAGTAAAGGGCCCCGCCGTCTACTACCCAAATGCGAGAAATTGAGGGGGTATTTCCAAAATCATCGCATAGCCATACTATTACGGGGTTTCCAAGGCTGACTTGTCTATAAAGTTCGCTCGTGTTATAGCCTGTTAAGTCATAGGCTACATGTGAGCCACCGTTGGCATCTATAAATTTCCTTGCGGAGTTGACAATGACGGGGGCAAAGCAACCGTAGGAATTATAGGTATCTCTTGGGTTTCCTACATTTGCTTTATAAAAATCGGTGAAACCGACAGGTCCTTTATCAAGATAGAGGTCACAAAGGTCGCTTTCATTAACATTATATTTTAGATATTTTAGAACCATTGCGAGTGAGGTAATTTCATCACCGCTTGGAAGGTGGGGATACTGCGAGATATGTTCTACATTGAGTAAACATTTTTCATCAAGCAAACTTGTTGTTTGGTATATTGTGCCATTTAAAGCAAGAGATGAAAGTGTGACTCCGCCACTGCCGACAAATTCATCATTAAGTTCGGCTGAAACAGGGATTTTGGCGGTTGTTAAGAAGTCGCCAATTTCACACTCGGTTGCACACAAAAGAGCGTTTTTCTCTTTCGAGGGTTGAACGGTGAAGGTGATTTTTTCGCCATTTAACAAGAAATAACCGTTTGCTGTTTTGGCAATTCCATCAGGGGTATCAAGGTAAAGTTCGGCACTTAAATAGAGTTTGTCCGAATCTTTATATTTTAGGCTTTGCCACTCTACGCGGAGTCTTGCGTCGCAAAAGTATTCGCTTAGCATTGTGCCGTTTTCACTCTTTTCGACTACTCGCTCGGGGGTGAGTGCCTCGGTTGCGCTTTCGGTTGATGTGCTTTCGGTGGAACTTTGGCTCTCGCTTTGTTGTTCATCGGGGGTTTTTGCGCTAACATAGAAAATCATTGCACAAACAAGACAAGCAATAATTAAGATGACGCAGGATACATATTTTTTCATTTTTTAATTCCTTTCTTTTTCACTCGGTTTTTGATATGTAGTGCTTACATATATCTATTTTAATGCAAAAATTTTCCATTTCAACACTAATCGGTCGGCACGGTTTGACATCTTTTGACAATACGACATTTTTCTTGGTGGGGAAATGTCAAAGTAAGAAAGGAAATGTGATTTTCAGTTGAACGAAAATGGTGGTTGGATTAGTGTTTGCGGATTTACAAAAAACAAATAGCACCGCTTTAGCGTGTTATCCTTAACGGAGAACACGCTAAAACTAAGTTTGCCCTTCGGACAAGTGAAGTTATCTGCGATAGTGAAGTTCACTTCGTGAGTGAAGTTTCGCCTACGGCGAAGTAATGGCAAACTTAACTTCACTGTGAGCCTGTGGCGAACAACTTCACTGTGTTTAGCACAACTTCACTTTTGCGTCAGCAAAAGCTTCACAAAGCAGAAAAAGAGAGCTAATGGCAAAAAAACCGTTAACTCTCTTCTTTTTTTATCACGAGCTT
>JAZNJK010000025.1:0-3206 GCA_045578005.1 Eubacteriales bacterium
TGGCTACGATCCGACTTCGATAAGGTCACCAATCCACTTTTCAACGCCAAGACCTGCCTCGGCAAATGTACTTGCCCATTGAGTAATTGCAATCTCGCTCGCCCCTGCACAAAGCATCATTATAAACAGTATCCAAAATATCTTTGTAGTGAGCAGTTCTTTAAATGAACTCTCTTCGTTCTTTTCAACAAGTGTGTTAATAGGAACAAAACAAAACATACATAGCGAAATAGCAGGCACAATAGCCCAAAGGAGCGACACAATTTGCCAATTGTCAATTCCAACCGTGCGAAAGAAAATCGTTGAAAGTAGCACAACCGCCATTTGTCCCCAACAGTAGAAGGAGTGAAGTAGGCTCATCATTCCGCCCTTGTTTTTCGAAGGACATGCCTCAACAATAGGACTGATAAGCACCTCAATCATACCGCCACCAAGACCGCAAAAGATAGTCGCAATAATAAGTGCAAGGAACTTTTGCGACATTATAGCAGGTAAAACGGGAAGTAAAACAAGACCGATAACCGAGAAGGCAAGTGCGATTATAACACATCGCCTGTAACCCCAAGTGGAAACATATTTCGAGCAAACAAAGTCGATTATAAGTTCGGTTACAAAGTTACCCGCAATAAGCACACTGAGTTGCCAAAGTTCAAGCCCAAATTCTTTTTGAAAGGTAACAAATAGCAATGGTGCGAAATTGATTAGAATTGCCTGTGTAACATATCCGATACACGACGCACCAATTGTCGCCTTAAAACTTTTTCTCATATAAACCTCGTTAAAATTTCAAGAAATTATCTTCAAATATTTTAACATATATAAAAATAAAGTCAAGTGCTTTTGTAAATATTTTTACACAAAATTAACGCCGTTCTTTTCCACCCAAATATCAAACTGAATTAACCAAGAGATTAGTTGCGCATCACCCATCAACTGACCAAACCAAGTTCCACCCTTTTCAAGCGCATCAAAAAGAGATGAGGCGTTGAGATTTTCTTTAAGATACCCACCGCTCGAAATCCGTTTTTTGAGCATAGAAAGAACAGTTTCAAGGTATTTTGGATTGTGCGTTTTCGGATAAGGACTCTTTTTGCGCCAAAGAATTTCGTTTGGTAAATAAGAACTCATCGCATTTCGCAAAAGCGCTTTTTCAACCCCACCTTCAAACTTAATTTCCCACGGCACATTGAATACAAATTCGAAAATTCTATGGTCGGCAAACGGCACACGCACCTCAACCCCACTTGCCATGCTCATTCTGTCTTTGCGTTGAAGTAGTGAAGTCATAAAGTAATTAACCGAAAGGTAAGAGCCGACACGGGAAAGGCGCATGCTGTCACTATCACTTTCAAGCACAGGACATTTTTTGAGAGAATTTTGATAAATTTCACGCACATAGTCAAACCCTGTGTCCGATTTTGCCGTGTCATTCTTAAAAAGAGAGGCACGCATTCTCGGTTGATGTATCCAAGGGAAAAATCCCGAATATAGCATTTCAGGTCGGTAAAACCAAGGATATCCGCCAAAAATTTCATCGGAACACTCACCGCTAAGCCCAACCGTGTGACGCTTTTTTATTTCACGGCAAAAGTATAATAGTGAGGAGTCAATATCCGCTTGCCCAACCAAATCCCTATATACCGTCGCATTTTCAAGTTCGTGTGCCAAAACATCGGTAGGAATGGTAAGCACCGTGTGATTAGTGCCGAGATATTTCGATGCTAAAATAGCAAAATCATCATCACATTGTGGTTGAAATGATGTAGATGAAAACGATTCCTTGTTTCCCTCATATTCAAATGAGTATGTGTCAAGCACCTTGCCGTCCAAACGCATTTCTTCACTTGCAACCGCACTCACAACACTTGAATCAAGCCCGCCTGAAAGGAGTGAGCATAGTGGCACATCACTTTTCGTTTGCCGTTTGATAGCATCACTGACTAAAAATCTTGTCTTTTCAATAGCATAGTCCCTGTCCTTAAAATATGGGATTGCCTCAATTTGCCAATAGTTGTGTTTTTTCACCTTATTTTTCTCAATCGTGATACATTCTCCACCATTAAGTTCCAAAATATCACGAAAAACACTCTTTCCCGACACGAAATTAGGACTTAAATAGAGGACTTCCCATAGCCCAAATTTGTCCACATCACTCGTGATTTTGGGGTGTGAAAGCATCGCCTTTATTTCCGAGGCGAATATAAATTCACTCCCTTTAAAAGAGTAGTAAAATGGTTTTACACCAAAACGGTCCCGCGCACAAAACAGTTTTTCGCCGTCCCATATAGCAAAGGCAAAAATTCCGTTTAAGTGTTTCGCACACTCCTCACCGTAGAGAATGTAAGAGTATAAAACAACTTCCGTATCGCACCGAGTTGAAAGCGCAATTCCGTTTTTCGAAAACTCGTTTCGCAATTCATCACAGTTGTAAATTTCACCATTGTAAACTATCGTATATTTTTTGTTTCCGTAGTAAGCACTCATCGGTTGTTTGCCGTTTTCGGGGTCAATAACCGATAGACGATTATGCCCAAAACAGACACATTCCCCCTCGAAAATGCCATTTTCATCAGGTCCACGATGGACCATCGTTTCGTTCATCTTTCTAACAGTCTTGTAACAAACCTTGTTTTCAAAATCAAGAATACCGCAAATCGAACACATAAAAACTCCTTGCCTAATGGTAAAATAAGTAAAATTCAAGCCACACAGTGCTTTTTTTAGTATATTCGATTTTTTGTAAAATGATACCTGTTAATAAATTATGGCAAAACCAATTTATGTGAAAAGCACAATTTGGTCGAGAAGGGTGTGTTTTTGTGCATTTTGCACAAAAATCGGGGGGGGGGATTTGGTTATTGTGCATATTGACAAATTATATAACAGTGTGATATAATTATTATGTGAAAATATTTAATATGGGAAAATATACCACGAGGAGAAAAATTATGAAAAAAAGACTATTTTTAATTTTAGCACTTGCTCTTATCGCATGCTCACTTTTTGCGCTTAGCGTCAGTGCAGCGACAGTAACGACCGTTGACGGTGAGGTTTTAGATGTTACAACCTACCTCGACGCGCCCGCAAAATCAACATTTGTCAACTCAACTAATGACTATGTTGTGTTTGACGACGGCTTTGTTTGCCCAAGCCCTTATATTTTTAAGGACTCGAAGTCGGAGGCCAAGCGGTCTTAGGAAGACAAA
>JAZNJK010000026.1:0-8078 GCA_045578005.1 Eubacteriales bacterium
AAATGGTGCATTTATCCCCTTTATGACTATGCGCATCCTATTCAAGACGCGCTTGAGGGAATTACACACTCACTTTGCTCATTGGAGTTCGAAAACCATAGACCTCTTTATGAATGGGTAGTTGATAATATTGGTTTTGAAAAAAAACCTAAGCAAAGAGAGTTTGCAAGACTCAATGTAACATATACTGTAATGAGCAAGAGATACCTTCGTTACCTTGTTGAAAACAACATGGTTGACGGTTGGGATGACCCAAGAATGCCAACTCTTTGCGGGCTTAGAAGACGCGGATTTACACCGGCATCTATCTTTGATTTCGTAAGTAGAGCAGGTGTTGCGAAGGCTTACAGTATCGTTGACATTGAACTTTTGGAACATTGCATTAGAGAAGAACTTAATATGAGCGCTCCTCGTAGAATTTGTGTTACCGATCCTATAAAGGTTGTTGTAACAAACTACGATGAAGATAAGGTTGAATATTTCCCTGTGTCTAACAATCCTAACGATCCTGAATCGGGTACTCGTGATCTTATGTTTACTCGTGAGATTTATATCGATAGAAGCGACTTTGAGGAAGTTCCACCACCTAAATTCTTTAGAATGAAACCCGACGGAGAAGTTCGTCTCATGGGTGCTTACATTGTTAAGTGCAATGAGATTATAAAGGATGAAAACGGAAAAGTAGTTGAAATTCACTGCACAGCCGACCTTGAGGCTAAAAACTCTATGCCTCTTGACGGAAGAAAAATTAAGGGCACAATTCACTGGTTGAGTGCTAAAAATGCAGATAGTGTAACACTTATGGTTTACGACAAACTATTTACCATTGAAAATGTTGGTGATATTCCAGAGGATAAAACCTACAATGATTATTTGAATCCAAATTCTCTTGTTAAAATTGAGAATGCCTTGGTAGAAAAGTCACTTGCTGATGCTAAGAGCGGTGATAAATTCCAATTTGTAAGAAACGGATATTTCTGCAAAGATTCTAAATACGAGAACACTTACAACAAGATTGTTGGACTTAAAGATAGTTTCCCGAAAAAATAAAAAAAGCGGGATTTTCCCGCTTTTTATCTTGAATTAAAGGAGAATTAGTATGTTAAGACAAGAAAAGGTAGATTTTGTTCGCCGTGCGGCTGCGGATGGTATGGTCCTTTTGAAAAATGATAATAAAGTGCTTCCCATAAAAGATAAGAAGGTGGCGCTTTTTGGAATCGCTTCCTATCAATGCTTTAAACTCGGTTGGGGTTCAGGCGATATGCTCGCACAAAGAATTATTCAAACAAATGAGGCACTTGAATGGGCAGGATATGAAATTGAAGCACAAACTGATGCTATAAATAAGGCATGGGTTAACGAACACGCCGAGGAATATAAAAGAGTAAACAGAAACTGGGCGGAGTGGGTTTTTAGATTTAATGAAATCAAAATGCCAGACGATGCGATAAAAAAGGCTTCTCAAAGTGTTGACACCGCTATTATTTCCATTGGTAGATGTAGCGGAGAGGCTGATGACCTTAAAAACGAGGAAGGTTTTTACAAACTACACGCTGATGAAACTGCGCTTATCAAAAAGGTATCGTCGTGTTTCAAAAAGGTTGTTTTGATACTCAACACATGCGGTCCGCTTGATCTTAGAAGTATCAATGACTGTAAGGTTGATTCAATTTTGTATGCTTCAATGGGTGGAGAACAGTTTGGTAACTCCGTTGCTGACATTCTTTGTGGTAAGGTGTCTCCAAGTGCTAAATTGTCTACCACATGGGCGTATAAATACGAAGATTATCCAACAACTCTTGGCATTGACACTATGCTTGTTCCTTATAATGAAGGAATTTATGTAGGATACCGTTATTTTGACACATTCAATGTAGAGCCAATGTATCCTTTTGGATTTGGACTTTCATATACAAATTTTGAAATGAGCGCACACGATGTTTTTGTTGATGCAAATATCGTTAGCCTTTCAGTAGATGTAAAGAATGTTGGCGATGTAAAGGGTAAAGAAGTTGTTGAATGTTATCTTTCTTCTCCTGACGGAAAACTTGACAAGTGTTATCAAGACCTTTGCGCATATGCTAAGACATCTGAACTTGAACCTGGTGAGGTGGAGGAAATAATGATTTCCTTTGATATTACTGATATGGCAAGTTACGATGAAGAAACTGCACAGTATATTCTCGAAAAAGGCGATTATATTGTTAGATATGGTAATTCTTCAAGAAACACACATGTTGCGTTCGTTGTAAGACTCGAAAAAGATGTTATTTGCGCTAAAACAGTAAATAGACTTGTATGTGATAGCGATGCGCTCAAACTCATTAGCAAGAAGGGAATTGCACCTTATACATATGAAGGTGAGGATGAGGAAATCAAGAACGCAGAAGTTATAGATTTCGACTGTGATTGCGTTGAAACCGCTATATACGATAAATATGAGGATAATCCCGACAAGGAACTCGAAAAACTCGAGGGTGACAAAATATACACCCTTGAAGATGTATGGGCGGGAAGAGTTACTGTTGAGCATGTTGTAGCACAATTTAGTGACGAGGAACTTGCTGATATTTTGAACGGTGTAATTTACGATGGAGCAAATGCCAATGCGAATGTTGGTAGTATGGCAATTAAGGTGCGTGGTGCAGCGGGAGAATATTGGTCAAGCGAAAAGTATAAAATTCCTACAAGCGCTGTTGCTGACGGCCCTGGTGGAATTCGTCTCTCAATTTTTGGCACACCTGAAGAAAGCGATACCGATGTTTGCCACGAAATGGTTGCATTCCCATCGGGAACATGCTTTGCAAACACTTGGGATGCTAATATAGCGTATGATTTTGGTGCTTGTGTTGGCGACGATATGGAACATTCTGATATTGAGGGTTGGCTTGCTCCTGGTATAAATATTCATAGAAATCCGTTGAACGGAAGAAACTTCGAATATAGGTCCGATGATCCGCTAATTGCAGGTAAGTCTGGTGCGTATATTACATTTGGTGTTCAATACGATAACGATGCCGAGCCAACAGGAAGATATGTTACTATTAAGCACTTCGCATGCAATAATATTGAGTATGAGCGTGGTGTTTCAAACAGTGTTGTTAGCGAAAGAGCATTAAGAGAAATCTATTTGAAGGCATTTAAAATCGCAATTATGAATAGCGGTGCGTATGCAGTTATGACCGCTTATAATAAGATCAACGGTCAATTCTCATCAACAAGTTTTGACCTTCTTAATGGAATTTTAAGGGGAGAATGGGGATTTGGTGGCGCAGTTATGACCGACTGGAATCCATGCTCCAATTCCAAAGAACATCCGTATGCTGGAAATGATCTTATAATGCCAGGATGCCATAGAAAAGATATTATCGAGGGACTCAAGGATGGAAGCGTAAGTAGAGCAAGCGCGCAAAAGTGTGCTTGTAGAATTCTTGACCTTATCCTTAAAAGCAACTATGTAATTGAGGCAAGAAAATAATATTTATAAGGAATGCCAAGGGGAAAATGCCCCTTGGCTAACCTTTATTAAAAAAATACGGGATAAAAGCCCTGTAAAATCAAGAAATTTTAACAAATTTAAAAAATCAAAATATTTTTTCAAAAAACTATTGACAAATAAGAAAGCCTGTGATATAATGACAAGGCAAAAAAGAAGAAGAACACTCCGTTCTCACCCAGTTACATATGGTAGACTGCGGTTAATACAGCGTATTTGTGCTTTACTAAATCATTGTTTGATGGGATAGTGGGGTGCGGATTTTGTATAAAGTGCGGAGAGGTTTCTACGCACGATTTTTGTTTTTATAAGGATTGTATTTACTTTTGTAAATGGAGGTGCTTAACTATTAGCTCTAAAGAATTGTCTATCAATGAAGAAATCAAATTGAAGGAAATACGACTTGTTGGCGTTGACGGAGAACAACTTGGTGTTACAAATTCACGCGATGCTCTCGAAAAAGCATATGCGTTGGGTCTTGACCTTGTTCTTATTGCTCCTGGTGCAACTCCTCCTGTATGTCGCATAATGGATTACGGAAAGTATCGTTATGATAGAGACAAAAAGGAAAAAGAAGCGAAGAAAAAGCAACAAACCGTCGATATCAAGGAAGTTCAACTTTCTTGTAGAATTGATACGCACGATTTCAACACAAAAGCCAATAACGCAATCAGGTTTTTAAAGGGTGGAGATAAGGTAAGAGTTATTCTTCTATTCAAAGGAAGAGAAATGGCACATACCGATGCAGGTCTTGAAATCATAAAAAGATTTATAGATGCTTGTGCTGAGTATGGAACTGCTGATAAGGCTCCCGTATTGGACGGAAGAAGAATGAATGTTACCATTTCACCGATTAAAAAGTAAAAAAGATTAATATGTTCGAAAGGAAATAAATATCATGGGAAAAATCAAAACACATAAGGCGTCAAGCAAAAGATTTTCTTTGACTGGCACAGGCAAGGTAAAAATGTTTCACTCACAACACCGTCACAATCTCGGTCTTAAGACTGCAAAGCGTAAGAGAAAACTTCGTGGCAACTCATATTTGAGCGAGAGCATGGCACCAGCAATTAAGAAACTTATTAACAAATAAGTCGTGAAACATTAACAAGGAGGATTTTTAAGATGGCTAGAGTTAAAGGCGCAATGATGGCGCGTAAAAGAAGAAATAAAGTTTTAAAGATGGCAAAAGGATACTGGGGTGCAAAGAGCAAACACTTCAAGATGGCTAAACAGGCTGTATTGAAGAGCGGTAACTACGCATTCGCAGGTCGTAAGATGAAGAAGAGAGACTTCCGTTCTCTTTGGATTACAAGAATTTCTGCTCAAGCAAAGGTTTGCGGAATGAACTATTCCACACTTATGCACGGCTTGAAACTTGCTGGTATCGATCTTAACAGAAAGATGCTTGCTGAACTTGCAGTTTCTGATAAGGACGCATTCGCAGCAATCGCTGAAAAGGCAAAGGCAGCTCTTTAATTGAATTATTAAAAAACTCGGCAGTTGCCGAGTTTTTTGACATTTATGAGGTAGTATGAATAACAAAATTTTTGGAGTAGATTTGATCCAAAGCAAATCCAACTCGACGGTTACCGAACTGTCAAAGTTGCTTAACAAAAAGTATAGAGAACAAAGAAAACTATTTGTATGTGATGGAATAAAACTCTTTTTGGAAGCGGTAACTTTTGAGGCAAATATTAGATATATTGTTTTGGAAAATAACACTGTTTTTTCTGATGAAATTTTACAAAAAATCAAGGAATGTGTTGAAAAAGACACTATAATTCTCTGTGTTGAAGATTATGTATTTTCTAAATTAACAAGCGAAAATTCACCACAGGGAATAATAACCGTATGCGATTTTTACGATAAAATGCACACGTTTTCGGCAAATGTAGAAAATTGCGAAAATGAGTCGGTAATAATGCTTCAATCAATTAGAGATCCCGGTAATATGGGCACTATTATGAGAAATGCTGTTGCTCTTGGGATTGATAGATTGATTTTATCTTCTGACTGTGTGGATATTTATTCGCCAAAAGTAATACGCGCATCCATGGGTGCTATTTTTAAAATTAAAGTTGATGTGGTAACGGACTTTTTGAAATCAGTAGAAATTTTCAAACAGTCCGATAGAAGAGTATTATCTGCGGCAATTGATGATAGGGCTCTTATTTTAGGCAAAGATTCTTTGGAAAAAAACGATGTCGTTATATTGGGAAACGAGGGTCATGGAATTAGTGATGATGTCATAAAGGCATCAACTAATACACTCTTTATTCCAATGAGAGAAAATACTGAATCTCTTAATGTAGCCATGGCATCTGCCATAATAATGTGGGAAATTTCTAAAAAATTTAATTAAGTGGATTGACAAACATAGATTAAAATGTTATTATATATTATATTATAATATTTTAAAATAATGCGGGAGTATTTCCATGGATAAGAAACTTATCTGGGTTTGGCTATCTCTTTTGTTTGGAGAGGGAAATCCTATTTATAAAAAGTTAATAGAGCATTTCCAAGATGAGCAAGCCATATATGATGCTGATGATGAAGAAATCGATTCCATTGAATGGCTTGAACCACACGAGAAAAAATTATTAAAAATAAAAACTTTGAAGAATGCGGAAGATGTTCTTGAATGGTGTTGTGACAAGGAAGTTAATGTTCTTGCTTACTCCGATGATGAATATCCAAATTCTTTGAGAGAACTCGATGATTTTCCCGCGGTGCTTTATTATCTTGGAGAATTTCCGGATTTCGATAATGAACTTTCTATTTCCATCGTTGGTACAAGATATATGAGCGATTACGGTCAGAGAATAGCATTTGATATGGGATATTGCCTTTCAAAGGCGGGTGCGATTACTGTTAGTGGTTTCGCTTGCGGAATTGACGCTTCCGTCGCTCAGGGAACTTTGAATGCTTTTGGAAGAACTGTCGGTTTTTTGGCTTGCGGTATTGATGTTAATTATCCTTACAAAACGAAGACAATAAGAGATAATGTTATCTTATACGGCGGAACAGTTATTACCGAATTTCCACCGAACACTCCTGCGAACGAACACGCCTTTAAGGTTAGAAATCGACTTATAAGCGGAATATCAAACGGAACTGTAATTGTTGAAGCGCCCGAAATAAGTGGTGCTAAAATTACCGCAAGACACGCTTTAAGACAAGGAAAAAAGTTATTTGCTGTTCCCGGTCCTGCTAAAATGGGAAAAAGTGATACTCCTAATGAGTTGATCAAAGAAGGAAAGGCAATACTTGTTAGAAATGCACTCGATATTCTTCAAGAATATTTAGAGCAATTTGGAGAAGCCATTGATTTGAAAAAGGCAAAACACCGTCCAAGATTTTCGATGGCGCATTTTAAAGAACGAAATGAGATGCTTGAAAAAAAGAAAGAGCATCAAAGAAAAGCAGCAAAATCAATGAAAAATGTTGAAGAAAAGTTTGAAGATGATAGCGATGGTTCATCGATTCTTTCCGACGAGGGAAGAAAGATATATACATCAATGGAAGATGGAAAACTTTATTCTGCTGACGATCTTGTCTTGCTCACGGGACTTTCAGCATCAGCCGTAATGGCTAATATGTCAATGCTTGAAATGGCAGGGAAAATAACAATCATTGACGGTTCAAATTGTATGAAGATTTAAGCGAAAGGATTATAAATGGCAAACAATCTTGTGATTCTTGAGTCACCTGGTAAAATTGGAACAGTGAAAAATTACCTTGGCTCAAACTATAAAGTAATAGCTTCTGTGGGACATGTTAGAGATTTACCAAAATCGTCCCTCGGAATTGATATAGATAATAATTTTGAAACTCACTATATAAACATCCGCGGTAAGGGTGATCTTATAAAGGATTTGAAAAAAGAAGCAAAAAAAGCGGACAAAATATTTTTTGCAACTGACCCTGACCGTGAAGGAGAAGCAATATCGTGGCATCTTTCGGCGGTGCTTGGAGAATACAGTAAAAAGGCTAAGAGAATTTCTTTTAACGAGATTACAAAATCCGCAGTAAAAGATGCTATCAAGCATCCAAGAGATATTGATATGGATCTTGTTAACTCTCAACAGGCGAGAAGACTTCTTGATAGAATAGTTGGATATAAAGTTAGTCCTATCCTTTGGAAGTCGGTGAAGAGCGGTCTTTCGGCAGGACGAGTTCAATCGGTAGCTACAAAGATTATCGTTGAAAGAGAAAAAGAAATTAAATCATTTAAGCCAAGTGAATATTGGACAATCGATGCTATTCTTTCTTCAACCGATGAAAAGAGTGTTGAAGCGCATTTTTACGGTAATAAGACCAAAAAAATAAAGATTAGCAACAAAAATGAAGCGGATACTGTTTTAGAGGCGATAAAAGGTCAGGCATTCACTGTGTATGACATAAAAAAGGGAATTAAAAACCGTGCGCCATTGCCTCCTTTTATAACTTCCACATTGCAACAAGATGCGGCAAGAAAATTTGGATTCCAATCTCAAAAAACCATGAAAATCGCTCAAGAACTTTATGAGGGTATTGATGTTGGAGTTGAAAACGGGGGAGTTCAAGGTCTTATAAC
>JAZNJK010000027.1:0-15421 GCA_045578005.1 Eubacteriales bacterium
GCGAATATATGGGATTTTCAAAGCCGAGCGTTAGCCATGCTATGGGGCTTTTGAAAGATGGTGGATACATCACTGTTACAAAAAAAGACGGTATCACGCTAACTCCTCTTGGGGAAGAGGTAGCAAAAATGATTTATGAAAGACATGTGGTGCTTTCTACTTGGCTCAAATCAATTGGTGTTAGTGACAAGACTGCCACCGATGACGCATGTAAAATTGAGCATGTTATAAGTGACGAAACATTTCAAAAGTTAAAGGAGTTTTTTAATAAAAAATAGTATGTGTGAGTTTGATAAATATAACGAATTTGAAGTCGAAGACAATAGGATAATGACATATTACGGAAACGGCGGTGAAGTTGTCATTCCCGAGGGTATTGCTGATATATTTTTTGAGGTTTTTGAAAATAATTATCAGATAACAAGTGTTATTATACCAGGCACTGTTACCGACATTGCTCCTTTCGCCTTTGACAATTGCACAAATCTTGAAAAGGCAATCCTACACGAAGGGGTTTTAGTTTTGGGCTTTTTTAGTTTCCAAAATTGCACTGCGCTTAAAAGCATATTTTTGCCAAAAAGCCTAACTTGTATCGACAAAGGGACATTTAAAGGTTGTAATCAACTTACAATATATTATGCGGGAAGCAAGGAAGAATGGGAAAAGATTGAAACCGAAGATGACCTGTCTAATATAAACATAGTTTTCAATTCAACACTTTAATTTTACAAAACAAAACCGAGGAAAATTCCTCGGTTTTTATTATTTTTTGTTGTTTTATTATAAAAATCCTTTGATATGTGTCTATAAAAGCACATTTGGGGATTTTAGCCGTTTACTATTTTATTGATGATTTCACGGCGAGCAGTGAGAATTTTTGATGCCTCATCTTTATTTTCGCCACGAACGGAATAGTAAATTTTAATCTTCGGCTCTGTGCCTGACGGACGGATTGCAATCCATGAGCCGTCATTAAAGATGAATTTGAGAACATCGCTCTTTGGAAGGTCATCAACACCCTTTTCGTAGTCGTAAACGGTGGTTATTCCGTCCATAAGGTCTTTATCCTTCGCTCTCATTTCAGCCATGATGGATTTGATTTTTTCAACACCGTCGATGCCTTTTAGAGTGAAGTTATCAAGTGCGTCAAGGTAGTAGCCGTATTCGTTATAAATATCGTCCATAACATCTACAAGCGTTTTGCCTTGGTTCTTGAAATACGATGCCATTTCGCAAATGAGCATTGAAGAAACAACCGCGTCTTTATCTCTTGCGTGAGTGCCAACGAGGTAGCCGTAACTTTCCTCGTAGCCAATCAAGAATTCGTTTCCTGTTTTCTCGCAAATACCGATTTGCTCACCGATGAACTTAAATCCTGTCAAGGTTTCAAGCACACGACAACCATTTGCCTTTGCAATAGCCGAGCCAAGTTCACTTGTTACAACGGTTTTAACAACTGTTGATTTTGGCGAAATCTCGCCTTTTTTCATCATTATAGTATAATAAACGAGAAGTGCGCCAACTTGGTTTCCTGTGAAGAGTTTTATTCCGTCTTTTGTGTTCACGGCAATACCGACACGGTCACAGTCGGGGTCAGTGCCAAGCACGAGGTCCGCACCGATTTTCTCACAAAGTGTGCAACCGATACTAAGTGCCTCGGCATTTTCGGGGTTAGGGGACACAACGGTTGGGAAGTTGCCGTTTGGCAATTCTTGTTCACCGACTACTGTTACATCATAACCGAGTTCGCTAAGGACACGACGGACAGGGACATTTCCTGTGCCATGTAGGGGGGTGTATACGATTTTCGCACTTTTTTCACCGATTTCGTGCGCTTGCGACTTAACTTGTGCATTAAAACTGTCAAGCACACTATTTGGCACGGAAACGAGCATTCCGCTCTCTCTCGCCTCGCTCTCGTTTGCTACGGAGATTGCGGTGATATCATCTATTGCGTTTACATAGGAGATTATCTTGTTTGCATCTTCGATAAGCACTTGACAGCCCTCATCATCGTATACCTTGTAGCCGTTATACTCTCTTGGGTTATGGCTTGCGGTAACGACAATTCCACCGATACAACCGAGTTCTCTAACTGTGAAAGAAAGAACGGGGGTTGGTTCAAGTTGGTCATAGAGATATGCTTTAATTCCTGCACCTGCCATAACGAGTGCGGATTCAAGTGCGAACGCACCCGAATTATTTCTCGAATCATAGCCGATTGCAACGCCCTTTGAAATGTCCTTGCCATACTTATCAATAAGATAGTTAGCAAAGCCACGGGTAGCCTTTCTTATGATATACTTATTCATACGGTTTGTGCCTGCGCCCATTACACCGCGAAGTCCGCCTGTTCCAAATTCGAGGTCACGCCAAAAACGGTCTTCAATTTCCTTTTCGGAAATATTTTCAAGTTCTTTTCTTGTTTCGTCATCGAAAAATTCGTTTGTGCGCCAAAATTCATAAACATCAAGTATTTTCTTT
Organism: Eubacteriales bacterium; assembly: GCA_045578005.1. Classification (GTDB taxonomy): domain Bacteria; phylum Bacillota; class Clostridia; order Oscillospirales; family CAG-272; genus RGIG2000. The sequence continues at coordinate 2,485 of JAZNJK010000027.1, forward strand.
GAAAGTGCCATGATTTTCTCCTTTTGTTTTAGTTGATTTTGCCGTTTTATCCACACATAGTGGACTTTTTTATTTTATGTTAATTTAAAAAGTTTTATTCACCTTTTGTATATGCAAGAAGTCCACCTGCCATAAGAATATCAATTTGACGTTTGGTATAGTTGCATACAACAGGGATTTCATCGTTTCCGCTCTTCAAGATAATTCTACCATTTTTCATTCCCTCATAGAGATTTTCAAGGGAGAGTGCGGTATTTTGAGTGAGTTTATCATAATCCTCGGGATTTTCAAATGTGAGTGGCAAGATACCTGCGTTGATGAGGTTTGCTGCGTGAATTCTTGCAAAACTCTTAGCAACTACTGCCTTTACACCGAGGTAAAGAGGAACGAGTGCTGCGTGTTCTCTTGATGAGCCTTGACCATAGTTTGAGCCACCTACGATTATGCTATTTTTAGCATCAAGCGCTCTTTTAGCGAATGTTTCATCACATACTGCAAAGCAGAATTTTGAGAGGAACGGAATGTTTGAACGATAAGGAAGAATCTTCGCGCCTGCGGGCATAATGTGGTCGGTTGTGATATTATCGCCAACTTTAAGTGTGAGATTTGCCTCAATTCTATTTTCAAGTTTAGATGTTTCGGGGAATGGTTTGATGTTAGGTCCACGAAGAACTTCAAGGTCCTTTGCTTCCTCGGCTGATGCAGGCATAATAACTGCGCTATCATCAATTTTGAACGCATCGGGCATTTCGATTTCTTCATATGCGCCAAGTGTTCTTGGGTCGGTGATGTATCCTGTAAGTGCCGATGCTACTGCAACCTCGGGAGATACGAGATATATCTGTCCGTCCTTAGTTCCACTTCTTCCCTCGAAGTTACGGTTAAATGTTCTAAGAGATACACCAGCGGAGTTAGGGGAGAAGCCCATACCGATACACGGTCCGCACGCACATTCAAGAACTCTTGCTCCTGCACCGATAATGTCGGAAAGTGCGCCACAGTCGGCAAGCATTGAAAGAACTTGCTTTGAGCCTGGGGATACGGAAAGGCTAACGCTATCGTCAATCTTCTTGCCTTTGAGCATTTTTGCTACTCTTAACATATCACGGAGTGATGAGTTTGTGCAAGAACCGATACATACTTGGTCAACCTTGATGTTTGAGAGTTCCTCAGCGGTTTTGATATTATCAGGGCTATGAGGACAAGCAAGAAGAGGTTTGAGTTCGGAAAGGTTGATGTCGATAATTCTATCGTATACTGCGTCAGGGTCGCTTGCAAGTGGAACATACGCATCGCCTCTACCCTGTGCCTCTAAAAATGCCTTTGTAATTTCGTCAGATGGGAAAATTGATGTTGTTGCACCAAGTTCAGTTCCCATATTTGTAATTGTTGCTCTTTCGGGAACGCTAAGAGTTTTAATACCCTCGCCACCCCATTCAATAATAGCACCGACACCGCCCTTAACTGAGAGGATACGGAGAATTTCAAGGCTAACATCCTTTGCGCTTACCCATGGTTGAAGTTTACCTGTGAGGTTTACTTTGAACATTTTTGGCATAGTGATATAGTATTCACCGCCACCCATTGCAACCGCAACATCAAGTCCGCCTGCGCCCATTGCAAGCATACCGATACCGCCGGCAGTTGGTGTATGGCTATCGCTACCGATAAGAGTCATACCCGGAACACCAAAGCGTTCAAGGTGAACTTGGTGACAAATACCGTTACCAGGACGGGAAAAACGAATGCCGTATTTCTTTGCTACGGATTGAATGTATCTATGGTCGTCCGCATTTTCAAAGCCTGATTGAAGTGTGTTATGGTCTATGTATGCAACGGAAAGTTTTGTTCTAACTCTTTCAATGCCGATTGACTCGAATTCGAGATACGCCATTGTTCCTGTTGCGTCTTGTGTAAGGGTTTGGTCAATACGGAGTGCGATTTCTTCGCCAACTTCCATTTTACCCGATACCAAGTGATTTTTAATGATTTTTTGCGCTATTGTAAGTCCCATTTTTATTTCCTCTTTATTCTCTGTTAAATTCCGACTATTCTCTATTAAATTCTGCAATTTGATGTTCAAGTTCCTGTGAGGTGATTGCGGTTTGACGGTCGTTTTCATATTCCTTGTCAACCCAATCTTTAAGGAACATAACGACAGGGCTACGCTTATCAACCATATTTTCGCCTGTCAAGTTATAATGCTCGTTCATCCAATATGCAATTCCTGCAAGACCCGATGTCTTTGTTACAGCGACACCTGCCGGACGATTAAGAAGTTTTTTAGTGTTGAATATGTTATAAATTTCCTCGTCCTTCAAAAGACCGTCTGCGTGAATTCCCGCCCTTGTCACATTGAAGTTTTCACCAACGAATGGTGTCATTGGTGGGATATTATAACCGATTTTCTTCTTGAAGAAGTCGGCAATTTCGGTAATTACGGTTGAATCCATTCCGTCGAGCGTGCCTTTAAGTGACGCATATTCAAATACCATCGCTTCAAGTGGAATGTTTCCTGTGCGCTCACCAATGCCGAGGAGTGAACAGTTTACAGCACTTGCTCCATAGAGCCAAGCGGTAGTTGCGTTTGATACCGCTTTATAGAAATCGTTATGTCCGTGCCATTCAAGCATTTCGCTTGGAACATCGGAGTAGTGTTGAAGTCCGTAGATAATTCCCGGAACACTCCTTGGAAGTGCAACTTCGGGATATGGAACGCCATAGCCCATTGTATCGCACGCACGGATTTTTACAGGAATGCCTGCGTCTTGTGACATCTTTTGAAGTTCGTTAACAAAGGGAACTACGAAACCGTAAAAATCGGCTCTTGTAATATCTTCAAGGTGACATCTTGGGCGCACGCCTGCCTCAAACGCATCATAAACTGCGGAGAGGTAGAGTTTCATCGCCTCGGAACGGGATTTTTTGAGTTTTTTGAAAATGTGGTAGTCGCTTGAACTTACCAAAATTCCCGTTTCCTTAATGCCGAGGTCACGAACAAGTTTAAAGTCCTCTTTGTTCGCCCTTATCCATGTTGTGATTTCGGGGAATTTTAGTCCGAGGTCTTGGCACTTTTCAATAGCCTCTCTATCCTTTTTGCTATATACGAAAAATTCGGTTTGGCGGACAATTCCTTTTTCACCGCCGAGGCGAGATAGGAGTTTGAAAATTTCCACAATCTCTTCTACGCTATACGGCTCAACACTTTGTTGACCGTCACGAAGGGTGGTGTCGGTAATCCAAATTTCCTCGGGCATACCGATTGGCACTCTACGGTGATTAAACGGTGTCTTCGGCACTTCGTCATAACTGTATATATCTCTATACAAATTGGGTTCACTAATATCTTGAAGTTGATACTTGTAAGACTTTTGTTCAAGTAGGTTTGTTTTTCCTGATATTTCAAGCATTTTTGTCTTCTCCTTTTCTTGAAGCATTTTATAAGACAATCTTTTAAAAATACTTACGCATCTTAATATTATTAGTATATTATAATACAAAAAAGAACGCTTGTCAAGAAAAAGTGAGTTGTCGAAAAAATTTTTTCACTTTTGTCCAAATTATGCTTGATTTAAGTGCCTTTTTTGTGTTACAATGTAGAAAACCTGTCGCTTGGTAGGTGTTTTTTATTATCGGGCGAGGGTTGTGGCTGAAAAAAGACTTTTTTAGTGTTTTCAAAAATCATATCAAAGGAATATTTTCATGTTTAAAAATGGAACCGTTTTAAAGGAGAAAATGATTGAATCGACAAAGAGTGTTTTGCCGATTTCGGCAATAGTTTTACTGCTTTGCCTTAGTGTTTCTCCTATCGAAATATCAGTATTTACATCGTTCATTTTCGGTTCGGTTATGCTTACTGTCGGTATCGGTCTTTTCACGCTCGGTGCGGAAACTTCGATGACTCCGATGGGCGAGTATGTCGGTGCGCAAATGACAAGGTCGAGAAAAATTTGGCTCGTTATTTTACTTTCTTTCCTTGTTGGTGTAATGATTACAATGTCTGAGCCTGACCTTCAAGTGCTTGCGACTTATGTTCCGTCGATTGAGCCGAGTTTCTTGCTTATTTTATCGGTTTCGCTCGGTGTTGGCGCATTTTTAGTTGTCGCAATGTTACGCATTCTTTTTGGTGTTAAGTTAAAATATTTGCTCCTTGGCTTTTACATTATCGCATTTACTCTTGCGATTTTTGTAAATCCCGATTTTTGGAGTGTTGCATTTGACTCGGGTGGAGTTACAACGGGCCCTATGACTGTGCCGTTTATTATGGCTCTCGGTGTCGGTGTTTCGTCTATCCGTTCCGATGCCGAGGAAACAAACGACTCATTCGGTCTTGTTTCGCTTTGCTCTATTGGTCCTATAATTGCCGTTTTGGTGCTTGGTCTTATTTACAATCCTGTGGGAAGTGATGGAACAAGTTTCATAATTACCGAAATGGACAAATCGAACGAACTTGGTTGGACCTATCTAAAAAGCCTACCTCACTACATTGTTGAGGTTACAAAAGCGGTGCTTCCTATCGTTGCATTTTTCTTCATTTATCAAGCACTTGCAAAGCCTCTTTCGAAAAAAAGGCTTCTTAAAATTCTTATCGGTCTTATTTACACATTTATCGGTCTTGTTTTATTCTTGACAGGAGCGAATGTTGGATTTATGCCTGCGGGATTTCTTCTCGGCTCAGGTCTTGGTGGTAGCGCATTTTCGTTTGCCGTTATCCCTATTGGTATGATAATCGGTTTCTTTATCGTTGCGGCTGAACCTGCGGTTCAAGTATTACAAAAGCAAGTTGAAGATGTTACATCGGGCGCTATTCCTAAAAAGGCACTTGCCTTTGCGCTTGAAATCGGTGTTGCAATTTCGGTTGGAATTGCGATGCTAAGGGCGCTTACTGGTGTTTCAATTATGGCTTTTCTTATCCCCGGATATGTAATTGCCTTTGCGCTTACATTCTTTGTTCCCGAGATATTTTCATCTATCGCATTTGACTCGGGTGGAGTTGCCTCGGGTGCGATGACTTCAGCATTTTTGCTTCCCTTTGCAATCGGTGTATGCCGTGCGTCGGGTAACAATGTAGCAACTGACGCGTTTGGAACTATTGCAATGGTTGCAATGACTCCGCTTATCGCTATTCAACTACTCGGAGTTGTCTACAAAGCGAAAATCAAGAAGGCGCAAACTCCTGCTATGTCACTCGAAGAAATTATCGACCTCAACGAGAAAAATCCTGTATTTGAACTTGATGAGGAAACGGGCGAAATTCAAGTTATTTCCATTACCGAGATCAATTCGTTTATGGATAACGAAATTATTGACTTTGATTAAAGGGGGACGGCTATGCAAAAAATGTATCTTATGATAACCATTACAAACCGCACGGATTGTGATGATTTTACATCTTTTTTCAACAGATGCGAAGTGCCTATCACTTACAGCACGACAGCATCGGGAACTGCAAGACAAAAAACGCTCGACCTCTTTGGAATTGAGCAAACGGCAAAAACGGTGCATTACTGTATTGTTACAGGAAACAAAATGACGGAACTTATCAAGGGGCTTACAAGAGAAATGGCCATCGACCTTCCTAACAAGGGAATTTCGGTTGCCATTCCGCTAACAAGTTTTGGCGGTAGACACGCACTTGAAGTATTTGCAAACGGGCATTTAAACGATGAAAGCGAGAACGAGGTGAAAGATATGGCAAACTGCCAAACAGAACTTATTGTTGTTATAAGCGAACGAGGTCACACCGATACAATAATGGACGCAGCGCGTGAGGCGGGGGCTGGTGGTGGAACGGTTGTTCATGCCAAAGGCACAGGCGGTGACAAGTTCCTTGGTGTTACTCTTGCCGAGGAAAAGGATATGATTTATATCGTTTCTACAAGCGAAAACAAGAAAAACATTATGCACGCAATTATGGAAAAGGCAGGTCCATGCACACCTGCACACGCAATCGTATTTTCACTTCCTGTTTCCGAAACGGCAGGGTTGCGTATTTTCGAAAAATGATACTTCTAAACACAAAAACTCCCTACTGAGTCAGTAGGGAGTTTTAATTTTGATTTATTATTCAGCGATTGGCTCGTCAATTTCGCCCTTCTTTGCTTTTTCAAATTCAGCGATGATTTCGCCATCGGGTTCTTTTGTAAGAAGTGATACAACGACGATTACGATGCTTGAAAGAATGAATGCAGGAAGAAGTTCATAGATGCCGAAGAATGCTATCTTGCTTGCCAAGAACTTTGTGAATACGAATTCCCAAAGGAATACACTCACACCGCCTGTTATCATACCTGCGATTGCGCCCTCTTTTGTAATTCTCTTCCAGAAGAGTGAGAACAACATAAGCGGACCGAAGGTTGCTCCAAATCCTGCCCAAGCAAACGATACGAGTTTGAAGATGATACTGTTTTCGTCCCAAGCGATTATCATTCCCGCAACTGCGATAACGATAATTGTAATTCTTGAAATCCACATAACGGTCTTATCATCAGCCTTGTCCTTTTTGATAACACCCTTGAAGATGTTAGCGGAAACTGCGCTTGATGCGATAAGAAGATATGAGTCAGATGATGAAATTGTTGCGGCAAGGATACCTGCCATGATAATACCTGCAACTATGAATGGCAAGAATGTTTCGGAGAATACGATAAGGATATTCTCTGCGCCTGATTTGGTTGCGAGGATTTCGTTGTTTGGAATGAGTGTTCTACCCATAACACCGATAAGAACTGCGGCTGAGAGTGAGATAACAACCCAAACGGTTGCGATAATTCTTGAACGCTTAACTTCGCTTGGTTTACGAATAGCCATAAAGCGAAGGAGAACCTGTGGAACTCCAAAGTATCCAAGACCCCACGCCATTTCGGAAACGATGCTCCAAAAACCGAATTTTCCTGCCTCGCCCCAACCGGTTTGAACGCCATTTGCGTCGGTGACGGGTGTTGCGCTACCAAAGAGTGACCAAAATCCGTCGATTGCTTTTGCGTTTTCGATAACTTCACCAAAACCACCTGCTTTAACCATACCAACAGCGATTACGGTGATAAGGGCAACTATCATTACGATTGCTTGCATAAAGTCGGACACACTCTCGGCAAGGAATCCACCGATAAGTGTATATGCTACTACGAATACTGCGCCGATAACGAGCATTGCGTGATAGTCAAATCCGAAAAGTGAGGTAAAGAGTTTTCCTACTGTTGCAAAGCAAGAAGATGCGTAAACTGCGAAGAATACGAAAATGAATATTGCTGAAACACTGAGGATAACTTTCTTTTTCTCTTTGAAACGATTTGAGAAAAAGTCGGGGACTGTGATTGAATTTCCTGCAATTTGCGAATAATTACGGAGTCTTTTTGCTACTATGAGCCAGTTTACATATGTTCCGATTGCAAGACCGAGTGCAGTCCAAAAAACATTTGAAAGTCCACACCAATATGCAAGACCGGGAAGTCCCATAAGAAGCCATCCGCTCATATCAGATGCTTCCGCACTCATTGCGGTAACCCAAGGGCCGAGTGTTCTTCCACCGAGGAAGTAGTTTTCTGAATTCTTTTGTGCGCGTTTGAAGAAGTAGATACCTATTCCTATAACGACACACATATAAAGAATCATAATTGTTAGAATCTTATACTTGTATTCCATTGCTTTCTCCTATATTTTTAGACACATAGTGCCTTTTTATTGTTTTTTGTATTCTTGCGCCAATGCCTTGAATGCGGGTAGGGCATTGACAATTCTTTGTTTATCAACGCAATAGGCGATTCTAACATAGCCCGACACACCGAAATCATCGCAGGGGACTACCAAAATTTCCTTTGCCTTTGCTTTTTCAAAGAACTTATAAGCATCATCTTCAAGTGCCTTGACAAAGAGGTAAAATGCTCCGTCGGGGCTAACGCACTCATAACCATATTCGGTGAGCGCACCGTAAAGAATATCTCTATTTTCTTTGTAAATATTTACATCAACTTTTGCGCCCATTGTATCTCTAATTACTTTTTGGAACAAACTTGGTGCACACACATATCCAAGTGAACGACCTGCGCCACAAACTGCAAGATAAACATTTTGTGAGTCTTGCGCCTTGGGGCTAACCGCTATATATCCTATTCTCTCACCGGGGAGCGAGAGTGCCTTTGAGTAGGAATAGCACACTATGGTATTGTCGTAATAATTCATAAGATACGGAACATCAATATTATCGAACACGAGTTCACGATACGGCTCATCAGCGATGAGATATATTGGATGACCGAACTCTTTTTCCTTCTTGCGAAGTGTATCGCAAAGGGCTACTATTGTTTCTTCGCTATATACAACACCGCTTGGATTGTTCGGTGAGTTTACAATAACCGCCCTTGTTTTTTCGGTGATTTTGCTTTCAAAATCATCAATGTCTACTTGGAATGTTTTAGGCATCGGAGTTGAAACGACAACCTTTCCGCCTGCATTTTCAATAAACACTCTATATTCGGTGAAAAATGGCGCAAACACGATACATTCCTCACCATTTTCGATAAGCGCACGCAAAGAAATTGTAAGTGATGCGGCAGCACCGCAAGTCATATAGATACTGTTTGCGTTAACGCCTGCGCCGAAACGGGCATTTATATCGTTTGCAATTGCCTCTCTAACAGTGGCATCACCCTGTGCCGAGGTATAGCCGTGAAGAGAAACGGGATTTTCGTTGTTTACAAGGTTCAAAATAGCATCGTTAAGTTCCTTTGGCGCTGGCACGCTTGGATTTCCTATGCTAAAATCGAACACCTTATCAGGTCCTATTTCGCTTGCTCTTGTTTTGCAATACTCAAAAATTTCACGAATTATTGAGCGCTTGCTACCGAGGGCGAACATTTTTTCATTATACATAACTGCCTCTTTTATTGCTTTAATTTAATTTCAAAAGTTTACTTGCATTTTTGCAAAATATCTTGTTTTCAACCACATCACCGAGGGAATATGATTTTAAAATTGAAATTTGCTCACTCTGTGATTGCCACGGACTATCCGTTGCAAACAGGATTTTATCCTCGGAGTGCTTTTCTATGATTTTGAAAAGAAGTTCTTTATTTATATGCGGTAAAACATATGATGTGTCAAAATAAACATTCTCCCCTGCAAGGGTTGATAACACCTCATCAAAAAGTTCATTCGCTCCCATATGTGCAAAAACGAGTTTATCATAACCGCCGATTTTGTCAAGGGCATTTATTGCACGACGCGGTGTGCATTTTATCTCTTGACCGATAAATGCTCCGTCAAGCCCTGCGTGGGTAACGGTGATTAGGTCAAGTTCCTTCGCCTTTTTCAAAATTCTGATATATCTTTCATCATCGAAAAAGACACCTTGATAATCGGGGTGAATTTTTATGCCGAGAAATCCCATTTCCTTAACGGAGTCAAGGTGGCATTCCCAATCGGGGTCGTCAGGATGAATGCCTGCAAAGGAGATTACACGGGGAAAAGTATCGTTTTTTTGGTTTATTTGACTTGCAAATGAAGTAATAGAGTCAAACTGCGATGGGCGAGTGACGACGGGAAGATTTATTGAAATATCAACACCCGAGTGCCCCATACTGTCAAGAAGTCCATCGTATGCTCCGTTTGAATGTGGCGGAATAGACGCACTTTTTGAAAGAGCATCTATTGTCGCACTTGCGATTTTATCGGGGAAAATGTGCGTATGGAAATCAATAATCATTTGATTAAAGTTCCTCTAATTCCTTGCTTGACATCGTTTCGATATTATACTTTTTGAACACTTCGCACGCACGGTCGATTTCGTTTGTCTTTACAACGATTGTAGCATCGTTTGTTTCAACGGAAAGACCATACATATATTCGATGTCGATTTCATTTTCGGCGATAAGTTCAAGAATATTTTGAAGTGCGCCCGACACATGAGGAACTTTTACAATGATAACTTCCGCAAGCACACTTGAAAATCCTGCATCAGAAAGAGCGTTTTTTCCCGCCTCGGGCTTATTTACGATAAGTCGCAAAAGTCCGTATTCGGTTGTATCGGCAAGTGACATTGAAAGAATGCTTACATCGTTTTCTTTAAGCACCTTCAAAACTTCACCAAGTCTACCTCTTCTATTTTCTATAAACACGGATAACTGTTGAACTGTCATCTTTTTTCTCCTTATGCCTCATATCCCGACTTAAATGCCTTAACATTTATGTCGATTGTCTTAGGCGGAACTGTGTTTTTAAGTGTTTCAATCCACTCGTCCTCGCTAAATCCGATATATTTTGCGCTAAGACCGAGAACGACGGTGTTTACTACCTTGCTATTTCCGAGTTCTTTTGCAATTTTACCCGCATCAACGGTAAAGAGTTTATGTTCAAGTGCGAGTTTTTCCAAAATTCCCTCGGGATAAGTCTTTGCACCGATAACTACTGTCATTGGGTCAATTCTTGTATCGTTTACAATCATAATTCCATCGGGTTTTAGGAAGTGAGCATATCTTAACGCTTCAAGGCGTTCAAATGAGATAAGCACATCAACGCTTCCTTCCTCACAAACGGGTTCATAAACCTTTTTGCCGAAACGGACGAATGTAACAACACTACCACCGCGTTGTGCCATTCCGTGAACCTCGGAGAGTTTTACATCAAAGCCTGCGTTAAGGGCTGTTTTTCCTATAATTCTACTGGTGAGAAGTGTTCCTTGTCCACCAACGCCAACTACCATTATGTTCATATCTCTCTCCTTATGCTCTTGCTACTTTTTTGATTGCACCGAATTTGCAATAACTTTGGCAAAGTCCACAGCCATTACACATTGTTTCATCAATCTTAACTGTTCCGTCTGCTTGTTTTGTGAGTGCGGGGCATCCGATTTTTAGACACATACCGCACTTTTTACACTCGCTTGGCTCACATACGCAAACATTCGGGAACTTTTGTCCTTTAAGGAGTGCGCAAGGTGCTTTTGCGATGATAACTGTGAGTGTGTCACCGTTTACGCTTTCTTTAATTGTTGCTTCAAGTCCTTTAACATCAAATGCGTCAATTTCAATAACTCTTGGCACACCGATACTACGGCAAAGTTCAGCAAGGTCAATTGCGTATGTTTCCTCGCCCATAAGGGTTTTACCTGTTGCGGCATGTTCCTGATGTCCTGTCATACCTGTTGTGCGGTTGTCAAGAATCATAACTGTTGCGCTTGACTTGTTATAAACCATATTTACGAGTGAGTTAATACCTGTATGTAGGAATGTGGAGTCACCGATTGTAGCAACCCAGTTCTTTATAAACTCCTTGCCCTTTGCCTTTTCCATTCCGTGAAGGAGTGAAATTGACGAACCCATACAAATTGTTGTATCAATTACATTAAGTGGTGCAACTGCGCCAAGGGTATAGCAACCGATGTCGCCCGATGCGTGAATTTTGAGTTTGTTAAGAACTGAAAATACGCTTCTATGTGGGCAACCTGGACAAAGAATAGGTGGGCGTGCAGGTGCTTCCGCCTTTTCAAATGCGAGTGCGTTTTCACCATAAATTACTGCTTTTAGCATATTTGCGCTATACTCGCCTTGCTTTGTAAAGCACTCTTTACCCTTAACCTCGTGTCCCCAAGCACGAACTTGCTCCTCAATAACGGGTTCAAGTTCCTCGAAAACATAAACTGTTTCTACCTTTGAGATAAAGTCCTCAATAAGCGCTTTTGGAAGTGGGTTTACAATACCGAGTTTAAGCACGCTTGCGTTTGGACACGCTTCCTTTACATATTGGTAAGCGATACCCGATGTGATAAATCCTATCTTGGTATCTCCCATTTCAACTCTGTTTATTGGGAAGTTTGATGCGTCGTTTGCCATTTTGATTTCTCTTGCCTCGACAACCTTATGTCTGCCGATTGCGGAAGCGGGCATCATTACATACTTCGCCATATTTCTCTCATAAACCTTATCTTCGGGAACTACTCTATCAGCGAGTTCAACAACGCTTTGTGAGTGTGAGAGTTTTGTTGTTGTTCTAAAAATAACGGGTGTGTCATACTGTTCGCTAAGGTCGAAGGCATACTTGAAAAATTCCTTTGCCTCGAAACTGTCGCTTGGTTCGATAACGGGAAGGTGTGCGCTCCTTGCTATCATTCTTGTATCTTGCTCGTTTTGTGAACTTGCAAGACCCGGGTCGTCCGCTACTACAACTACAAGACCACCATTTACTCCTGTATATGCAAGTGTGAAAAGTGGGTCGGACGCAACATTGAGTCCAACATGTTTCATACACGCCATACTTCTAACACCTGAAATTGATGCACCTGCGGCGGATTCGAGCGCTACTTTTTCGTTTGGCGCCCATTCGGTATAAACATCACCATATGTTGCAAGAAATTCGCTGATTTCAGTGCTTGGTGTTCCGGGATAAGAACTGCTTACCTTAACACCTGCCTCATATGCGCCTCTTGCTATTGCCTCGTTACCGAGCATTATCTTCTTTTCCATCTTATTTATCCTTTCTAAGATCCCTTATTCTCTTTGCCTTACCTTCAAAGCGGGCGAGGGTGTTGGGGGATTCAAGTTTTATTTTAGCGTCAAGTCCAAGCACAATTCTAAGTTTGGATCTAACATCTTTTTCAATCTTTTCAAGTTCTTTGAACGAGTCGGTTGCGTGTGCAAGTTCAACTCTTATTGTGAGTTTATCGGAATAACCGTCTCTTTCAACAACGATTTCATAGTGTGGGCCAAGACCGTCAACTGAAAGAATAACCTCTTCAATTTGGCTTGGGAATACATTTACGCCCCTGATTTTAAGCATATCATCGCTTCTTCCCGAGAGGTTTTCCATACGGACAGTTGTTCTACCGCACTTACATTTTTCGTATTTAAGTCTTGTGATATCTCTTGTTCTGTATCTAATGAGCGGAAGTGCCTCTTTTTTGATACAGGTAATAACGAGTTCACCCCATTCGCCAAGTCGGAGG
>JAZNJK010000028.1:0-25811 GCA_045578005.1 Eubacteriales bacterium
CAGAAATCAGAGTAAAAGAAAACGAAACACTCGATAGCGCGCTCCGTAGATTTAAGCGTCAATGCGCTAGAAGCGGAGTTCTTATGGAACTTCGTAAGAGAGAGCACTACGAGAAACCAAGTGTAAAAAGAAAGAAGAAATCTGAAGCAGCAAGAAAGCGCAAATTTAAATAATTTGTAATTCTCGAAACTTCAAAAGGACTGCAATTTTGCAGTCCTTTTTTCTATGTTATATTTTTTAGAATTGGTTTTGATAGGGTTTAGAATCGCGCTCTTTTTTCTTTTTTCGAGAAGAAACAACCGCAATAGCAGTAGCGACAACAGAAAATGCCATAACATATGCACTAATTATAAGAATTAATGCATTTCCAACTGCGAGTCCACCGATTGTAACAGTCAAAATATAATAAAATACTCCTATTCCAAAAAAGTAAATTATTAGTCTTGCATAAGTATTTTTTGGTTTTAGATACAAAATGCAAATGGATATCGCTATCGAAAAAGCAAAAATCACAATTATAGAGAAAATATTAACATTCCATAGCGCTTTTTTAGAGGAATAGTTTACGATGGATACGAGAATTTTCAAAATAAGACTAAGGATTGCATAAAATCCCATGGAATACGATAAAATTTTGAATTTTTCTATAATTTTGACAGGTTTTTCGCTAAGAGTTATTCTAAAAGATGAGATAATAAAAGACAAAACAAGAATTATGAATGTCGCTCCAAGTCCGAGAAGTTCGGTATATGAAAACGCAACTGCGATAAGAATGTCGAAAAGAAAAGTGATTGGCGCAAAGAAAGAACAACTTAACAATAGAATTTTAAGTGCAATATCCTTAGATTTCATAATACCACCTCCCGAATTTTATGATACGATTATAACACGAATTGAAAATTTATTCAAGGGAAAAGAGATAAAAAGACTAAAATTATAGAATATGTTCTAAAAAATGAAAATATTCACAAATAAATGAATATTTTCACTTGACTTTAATGCTGTAAAATTATATAATATAGATGAATTATTATTCAAAATTTATTTTTTAAGAGGTCTTATAAATGTTAGGAAAACGAAAAATCAGAAAAAATGTCTTTGGTCTTGTTTTTGGGTATGAATTTAACAAGGGAACTGACTACAAGCAATATTATACCGATGCATATGATAATTTTTGTTGTGATGATGACGAAAACGAAAGTGTAAAAACTGCGTTTTTTGGAATTTGCGAGAATATTGAGGTTATCGATGATATAATTTCAAAAAATCTTAAAGGTTGGGCGATTTCCCGTATTTCAAATGTTTCACTTTCTATTTTAAGACTTAGCGTTTACGAAATGAAGTATACTGATTTACCGCATCCTATTTCCATCAACGAGGCAGTTGAACTTGCTAAAGAATATGGAGAAGACGGCTCAGCATCATATATAAATGGTGTTCTTAATTCTATTTCAAAAAACGCGCATTAAGTGAGTAATATGGCATTTTTAGGAATTGATACAAGCAATTATACAACATCTTGTGCCGTAGTTGACGATAATGGTGTTGTTTTACACAACTTTAAAATTTTGCTCCCCGTGTCCGAGGGAGAGAGAGGCCTGCGTCAAAGTGATGCAGTTTTTGCTCATATAAAAAACTTGATGCTGATTGCCGAGAAAATTAGAGAAAATACAAATGGATTGAAGATTTCGGCAATAGGATATTCCGCTTTCCCAAGAGATACACAAGGCTCGTATATGCCTTGTTTTTTGACAGGAGAGGCTGTTGCAAAAATGATAGGCGCAGTTTTATCGGTAAAAGAATATCCGTTTTCTCATCAGGCAGGACATATTAGATCGGCGATTTATTCAAGTGGTAAGGATTTAGGAAAAGAATTCCTTTCTTTTCATGTTTCAGGCGGAACAACGGAAATTTTACATGTTCAAAAGACCGATGATGGGGACTATGATATTTCTCAAATTGGAGAAAGTGTTGATTTGCACGCCGGACAGGCAATAGATAGAATAGGTGTTTATATGGGGCTAAAATTCCCTTGCGGAAGAGAAATGGAGAGCCTTGCAAATCAAAACAAATCCGAAATTCCAAGTCCAAAAACCTGTGTAAAAGGATTTTCATGCAATCTTTCGGGGCTTGAAAATCTTGCGATAAAATTATATAGCGAAACAAACGATAAAAACCTAACAAGTGCATATACTTTTAATTTTATTGGTAAAACTCTCGAAAAAATCACAACGAATTTAAGAGAAAAATTTAAAAGTTTACCAATAATTTATGCCGGCGGTGTTATGAGTAATATAATTATTCAAAATAGACTTGGAAATAAGTTTAAGGGTGTTTATTTTTCAAAGCCTGAATTTAGTTCCGATAATGCCTCGGGAATTGCGCTTTTGACAAGAGAAAAATATTTGAAGGAGACAGAAGATGGCGGTATCGTATAAATTTGATGATAACGGTAATGAAATTTTACCTGAGCCAAAATCAATTTCCTGGATAAATGAATATATAAAATCAATTCTTGAACAAGAAGCGCAACTTCAAGATGTCTATGTTTCGGCTGAGATTTCTAACTTCAAGCATCATTCAACAGGACATATGTATTTCACGTTGAAAGATGAACAAAGTGAAATTCGCGCAGTGATGTTCAAAGCACATGCGTTAAGAGTCCGTTTTAAGCCCGAAAATGGCATGAAGGTATTAGTTCATGCAAGAGTTGGCGTTTACGAAAAATCAGGCTCATATCAACTTTATGTTCAATCAATGCAACCTGAGGGAATAGGCTCTCTTTATTTGGCATTTGAGCAATTGAAAGAAAAACTTTCAAAAGAAGGACTTTTTAATACTGAATTAAAAAAACAGCTTCCAAAATTCCCAAAAACCATAGGAATTATCACCTCCCCAACAGGTGCTGCCGTAAGAGATATTATAAAGGTTTCGAAAAGAAGATGGCCTCTTTCTAAACTTTTGTTATTTCCATCGGCTGTTCAAGGCGCAAGTGCGCCAAACGAACTTATTAGAGCGGTGGAATATTTCAATATAGAAAACTCGGTTGATGTTATAATAATTGGTAGAGGCGGAGGATCTATTGAGGATTTGTGGGCATTTAATGACGAAGGGCTTGCCCGTGCTATATTCAATTCAAAAATACCGGTTATTTCTGCTGTTGGTCACGAGATAGACTTTACAATTTGCGATTTCGTTGCCGATGTTAGAGCGGCAACCCCGTCTCATGCGGCTGAAATTGCAACTCCCGACACTTTCGAACTCAAAATGGCACTCGCTTCATATACATCAAGGTTTAATATATCAATAAAAAACAAACTTGATAATTATAAAGAACGATTAAATTTCATTGCAAATAATAGGATTTTTAAGAATCCGCAAATTGTATTTGAGGATAAAAAACTTGAACTCATTGATTTAACCGAAAATTTAATTATGGTTATGAATACAAAAATTACCACTTTTCGCTCTAAATTAGCCTCGTGTTCCGCATCATTAAATGCGCTTAGCCCTTTATCTGTTTTATCAAGAGGATACGGTGCAATTTGTGATGAAAACGGAAGTGTGGTTAAAACAGTTTCTCAATTGAATGTAGATGATGATATTCAAGTAAAATTATTTGATGGCGTTGTTTATGCTAAAGTAAAAGAAATTAAAGGAGATAAATAAAATGTCTAACAAAAAAGAGATCACCTTTGAAAAGGCACTTGAAAATCTTGAAAATATAATAAATTCGCTCGAAAACGAAAGCGTTTCTCTTGATAAATCATTAGAACTTTTCAAAGAGGGTGTCGACCTTATAAAAATTTGTAATGAAAAACTTGATAATGCCGATGAAACCGTAAAACAACTTGCAAATATCAACGGTGAAATAGTTGAAATTGATTTTTCAAACGAGGAAAACGATGAAAATTGAAGAATTAATCAAAATAAACTCAAAAATCATTGAAGAAGAACTTTCTAAATGGGTAGATGTAAACGGCTACGGTCTTGAAGAGCCTATGAGATACAGCCTTTTATCGCAAGGCAAAAGACTTCGCCCATTCATTGTTTTGGAAACATACAAACTTTTTTCAAGTAACGATGAAATTAATTTAGAAAAGGCATTGCCATTTGCGTGTGCGCTTGAAATGATTCACACCTATTCATTAATACATGATGACCTTCCTTGTATGGATAACGATGATTACAGAAGGGGAAGACCTACTAATCACAAAGTATATGGAGATGCGAATGCGTTACTTGCGGGAGATTCGTTACTAACATATGCGTTTTATCTTCTTGCATCTAATACTTCGGTTAGCGACAAATGCGTTAGATATGCGGTAAATGCACTGTCGGAATGCTCGGGATTTTCGGGTATGGCAGGCGGACAAATGATTGATATAAATGCCAAGGTTAACTCGTTTGATGATTTGAAAAAAATGCATGAATTAAAGACCGGTGCATTAATAAAATGCGCGGTTCTTTTGGGATATTTTGCGTCTTGTGACACGCCTTGCGATGATGTAATGGCTGATTTGACAAAATTTGCCACAAATGTAGGAATTGCTTTTCAAATTAGAGATGATATTCTTGATAAGATAGCGGATGAAGAAACTCTTGGTAAGCCTGTTGGCTCTGATGAAAAGAATAATAAAATGACATCATTGTCATATATGAGCATTGATGAAGCACAAAAAAATGTGGACGCACTAACATTAGAAGCAATTAGCATAATAGAAAAGTATTCAAACGGCAAGGAAAATTCACTTTCCGCTCTTGCAAAATATCTTGTAAATAGAGAAAAATGATAAGATTAGATTTATATTTAAGTGAATACGGATTTGTAAAAAGTCGTCAAAAAGCAAAAACGCTTATTGAAAGCGGATTTGTATCTGTTAATTCATCAAAAGTTTTAAAACCTTCATTTTTAATTGACGAAACAATCGAACACAATATTGAGATAAATGACCCTTGTCCATATGTTTCGAGAGGTGGATTAAAACTTGAAAAAGTGCTAAACGATACTCAAATTAATGTAAATGGAAAAATTGCGATAGACATAGGAGCCTCCACAGGCGGTTTTACCGACTGTTTGCTTAAAAGAGGGGTGAATACCGTATATGCGGTTGATTCGGGCTCAAATCAACTCGACAAATCCTTACAGGACAATCCTAAGGTTATATCAATCGAAAATTATAACGCGCGCAATATTAAAATAGAAGATATTGGTGTTTTATGCGATCTTATAACGATTGATGTTTCGTTTATTTCACAAACATACATTATCCCAAATGCATCACTGCTTTTGAAAGATGACGGTGTTTATGTATCCTTGATAAAACCTCAATTTGAAGCGGGTAAGGATAAAATTGGAAAGGGCGGAATAGTTAAAAAAACCGAAGACAGACTTTTTGCAATAAAAAGAGTAGTTGATTGTGCTACTCAATACGGACTGTATTGCTCATACTTTTCAGAATCGCCGATTTTGGGCGGTGACGGAAATGTTGAGTATTTAGCTGCATTTTCTAAAAACGCCTCGAAAACACTTACCGAGGCGGATATAAAATCAATTGTAATGTGCAAAAATAGGAGAGAAAAATGAAATCAACAAGACAGGAGAAAATATTAGAAATTATATCTAATGAGAACATCGAAACTCAAGAGGAGTTAATTGAGGCGTTAAAGCGTGAAGGTTTTGCCGCTACTCAAGCAACTGCATCAAGAGATATTAGACAACTAAAACTTTTAAAAGTTATGGTTGACGGTGTTTATAAATATGTAGCGCCCAAAAAAGAACTTAACGGCATTTCGGAGTATAACAGTGCGCTTATTTCTTCCATAAGAGAAATCAAATATGCTCTTAACAATGTTGTTATAAAAACCGCTCCAGGACTTGCTCAAGCGGTGGCTGCGGGAATAGATTCCTTACAAGAGGAAGAAATTTTGGGATGTGTTGCAGGAGATGACACAATAATCGTAGTTGTTGCATCCGAGGACGCAAGTATTAGAATTTGTCATAAGATTTCCAAAATCGCAGAGAAATAGAGTTATAAGGGGTTATTTATGCTATACTCTTTACATATTGAAAATATCGCGGTAGCAAAAAGCGTTGATATTGAGTTTGAAAAGGGATTTAATGTGCTAACAGGCGAAACTGGTGCCGGTAAATCAATAATTATTGATTCCATAGGATTAATTCTTGGGGAAAAGGCTTCCAAAGAAATGGTCCGTCAAGGGGCTGAAAAGGCTATGGTTAATGCTTTGTTTTCAGATGTTGGTGATGGTGTATATGCTTTGTGTGACGAATACGGAATAGATTACGATAGAGACGATTTGTTTTCGGTATCAAGAACGATTACTGCCGAAGGAAAAAGCGTCGCTAAAATAAATTCGCGAACGGTTACACTGTCACAACTTAAATCAATAGGTGCGTTTCTTGTAAATATACATGGTCAAAATCAAAATCATGCCTTTATGGATAAAGCAAATCACATTCATCTACTTGATGAATATTCAAGCGATTTTGATAATCTTTTCAAATATAGCGAATGTTATTCTAAATTAACATCGCTTAAAAATGAGATTTCGTCAATTAAGGAAATGAACAAGCAAAAGGATATTATGCTTGATATTTTGAATTTTCAAATAAATGAAATTTCAAACGCTAAACTTAAAGACGAAAACGAAGAAGAAAGGTTAAACGAATTAAGGACCAAATTAAGAGGCGCTGAAAAGATAATTAAAAACTCTTCAAATGTTTATAAGGCTCTTTGTAGAAATGATAGCGGAATCAGTGCTGTATATTTAATTGAAAAGGCTATTGAGTCGTTGGACAAACTTTCCGAGGTTGAACCCGAGGCGATTGAACTTTCAAAAAGGCTTTCTTCGTATAAGTATGAAATTTCCGATATAGCGGAGAGAGCACTTGATTTCGGCTCGTTTAACGGTATTGATGATCCCGAAAATCAACTTCAATTAATTGAAACAAGGCTCATGCAAATTCAAAGATTGAAGAAAAAATACGGCTCATCAATTGCTGAAATATTAAAATTTAAGAAAGATGCCGAAGAAAAACTCGAAAACTTTGAAAAAGGCGAAGAGAAAATAGAATATCTTACAAACGAATATAAGAAAACATATCAAGTTGCGCTTGATTTTGCTACAAAATTGCACGAAACAAGAACTAATAGTGCATCTAAACTCGGTAAAATCGTTAAGGATGCCCTTGAATTTTTGGATATGCCCAAAGTTCGCTTCGAGATTTCGGTTAAAAAGAACGAAATTGATGGAAAAACAATTTTAACTCCGTTCGGATTTGACAATGTTGAGTTTATGATTGCGACAAATGCGGGTGAGGAACTTGGTGCTATGAATAAAATTGCATCAGGCGGTGAACTTTCAAGAATAATGCTCGCCATGAAGAGTGCAATGTCTAATAAGGCCGATGCTCAAACTGTTATTTTTGATGAAATTGACACTGGCGTTTCAGGAAGCACTTCTCAAAAAATCGGTATAAAGTTACATTCCATATCTATTGATACGCAGACAGTATGTGTAACTCATTCACCACAAATCGCAGCGCTTGCCGATGTTCATTACTTCATAAAGAAACTTGAAAAGGACGGCAGAGCCGAGGCGCATGTAAAGGTTCTTTCGAATGACGAAAGAATTTCGGAAATCGCACGAATTATTGGCGGTATTAATGTTACCGAAAAGCAAATAGCCGCCGCAACTGAACTTATTGCTCAGTCAAAAAGAATTATTAGCGAAGGAAAATAGTGCAAAACTCTTATTTCATCATATAATTTAGTAAAAGAAAATTATATGGTGGTAAATATGGATATAAATTCTTTAATTCGCTTTTTGGACCTTTATAAAATAGGTTATAGCAAAGATTATTCAACTTCGAATTTGACTTCGCTGGAAGTTGGTGGAAGTGCGAAACTTGTGACATTCCCGAATAATATTGAG
This sequence comes from Eubacteriales bacterium, assembly GCA_045578005.1. Taxonomy (GTDB): domain Bacteria; phylum Bacillota; class Clostridia; order Oscillospirales; family CAG-272; genus RGIG2000. Next base: position 7,957 of record JAZNJK010000028.1, read on the forward strand.
AATCTTTGTGAAGTTGCGCTCTTTTGCTATAAAAATAACATTAAATTCGATGTTATTGGAAATGGAACAAATACATTCTTTTGTGATTCGGGCTATGAAGGGGTTATCATTTCTACAAAATTTCTCGATAAAATTGAAGTAAGAAACGATACTATTGTAGCCGAAAGTGGTGCGTTGGTAACTGATTGTGCCATTAAGGCAATGGTAAATTGCCTTTGTGGAATTGAGTTTTTGTGCGGAATTCCGGGAAGTGTTGGCGGAGCAGTTACTATGAATGCGTCCGCATATGAGATGGACATTTCGAATGTAATTCAAAAAAGTAAAATTATCGATCTATCTAATGGCAATATTAAAACGATTGAATGTAGTGAACACAAATTTAACAAAAAACACTCAATATTTTCGCAAAATAAAGATTTGATACTTCTTTCTACCGAATTTATTTTGAAACCGTCAAATAACAAAGATGAAATATATTCAAAATTGATTGAAATTGCGAAAAAGAGAATAACAACTCAACCATTAAATATGCCGAGTTGTGGCAGTGCATTTAAACGGCCTGTTGGCTCGTATGCATCTAAATTAATTGATTTGGCTAATTTAAAAGGTTTCACTGTTGGTGGGGCGCAAATTTCAAATAAGCATGCCGGATTTTTGATTAATTTTAATAACGCATCATCACAAAATATTTTAGATTTGATTGAACAAACTAAAAATAAGATTTTTAATAATTTTGAAGTCAAATTAGAGGAAGAAATTTTATTGTTAAAATGAGGAAAAAATGGAGTCATTTTCTAATATAACCAAAAGAGAATTGTTAGATGTTCAAAAAAACAAGAAGTGTTGCGTCTTTGCGTCAATTTATGCTTTTGTATATCTCTCAACCTTGATACAAGATACATTTGTATTAAAAAAGACAAATGCCGAAAATGGCAATTTTGTCATAAATAGAATATATTCTGTATTGAAGAAACCTATCGCGGAATATATACCAAAAAACCGAGAATTACTGATAAATAAAGGGTTTTCAAGATTTTCTACATTCGCCGAAATTAAAAGCGGTGCGTTCAAGTGCGACGATTGCATTAGTGAATTTTTCAAATCGTTATTTCTAATATGTGGAACCATTACCGATCCGCTTAAAGATTATAGGCTTGAACTTGTATTTGATGATGAAAGTAAGAAAAATGAGATTTGCGATTTCCTTATTGAGAGGGGTTTTACACCTAAAACAACCATTCGAACAAATAAGTACATTATATACCTTAGAAACAGCGAACAAATCGAAAATTTCCTTGCAATGATAGGTGCAGTCAATGCTACGTTTTCGGTTATGAACAGTAAAATTTTGAAAGAATTTAAAAACAACGCAAATAGAGTTTCTAATTGCGATAGTGCAAATATAAACAAGTCACTTAAAGCAAACGAAAAATATATTGATGCAATTTCATATTTAGTTGACACAGGTAAAATTAATTCTTTACCCGAAAATTTAAAAGAAACTGCACTTATGAGACTTGAATATAAAGAATTAAATTTTGAGCAATTAGGCGGTAAATTCACACCACCGATATCAAAATCTGGAATTTTTCACAGATTAGAAAAAATTTTATCCATATACGAAGAAATTAAGAAAAAATAAAGGAGAAAAACAATGTCAGGCTTTGTTCATTTACATGTTCACACTGAATACAGTTTACTTGATGGTGCTTGCAAAATTAAAGATATTGTAAAAACAGCAAAAGAACTTGGTCAAAATGCTATTGCTATTACCGACCACGGAAATATGTTTGGCGCAGTTGAGTTTTACAAAGCCTGCAAAGAAGTGGGAATTAAACCTATTATTGGATGCGAGGTTTATCTTGCACCTAACAGTAGATTTGATAGAACTCGCGTAAATGATGTTCCGTATTATCATCTCGTTTTGCTTGCTAAAAACGAAATTGGATATAAAAATCTTTCGTTTTTGGTTTCCGCGGGATTTACTGAAGGATTTTATGTAAAACCAAGAATTGATATAGAACTTTTAAAAGAGCATTCCGAAGGATTAATTGCCTTATCCGCTTGTTTATCCGGATATGTCGCTAAAAGCATTATTTTAGGCGATATAGCGGGTGCAAAAGAGCATGTCGATGAAATGATTTCGATTTTTGGGGATAATTATTACTTGGAAATTCAAAATCATGGTCTTGACGAACAAAAAATAGTTAATGAGGCTATAATCGAGATTGGAAAAGAGAAAGAATGCAAAGTAGTAATCACCAATGATGTTCATTACATCAAAGAGGAAGACTGCGAGAAACAAAAGATTTTGATGTCTATTCAAACAAATAACACAAAATCAACCAATTCCGAAATTGGTTTTAAGACAAATCAATTTTATCTAAAAAGCGAAGAGGAAATGTATCGTTCTTTTCCGCATAATCCCGAATTTTATAACGCAACTCTTGAAATTGTCGATAAATGTAACTTCGACTTTGACTTTGACAAGATAAGATTGCCTAAATTTCCTATTGAAAACGGAATGAGTGCGAAAGAATATTTAAAATTCCTTACGAATAAGGGATTTGAAGATAGAATAAATGCCTCACACATTGTATTTGATGAAATTCATAATAGACAAGCATATGAAGAAAGAATCGCATACGAACTCGATATAATTGATAAAATGGGGTATAACGATTACTTTTTAATCGTATGGGATTTTATCAATTATGCGAAAAGCAAAGAAATTCCCGTAGGACCGGGTAGAGGTTCGGGTGCGGGTAGCCTTGTTGCGTTCCTTTTAGGAATTACCGATGTTGATTCAATTAAATTTGACCTTCTTTTTGAGCGCTTTTTGAATGTAGAAAGAGTTAGTATGCCTGATATTGATACTGACTTTTGTTATGAGCGTAGAGATGAAGTTATCGAATATGTAAAAAACAAATACGGACACGATAGAGTTGCTCAAATTGTTACTTTTGGAACAATGGCGGCTCGTGCAGCGGTAAAAGATGTTGGGCGTGTGCTTGAAATTCCTTACGCCGAAGTCGATACTGTATCAAAAATGATTGCTTCAAGTCCATCGTTATCGGTAGCCCTTGAAGAAAACAAAGAGTTAAAACAACTCTATAACACAAACAAAACAGTGAAAGAACTTATTGATATTTCTATGTCAATTGAGGGACTTCCTCGCCATTCTTCAACGCATGCAGCAGGCGTCGTTATAACCGAAGATCCTTTATGTTATGATATTCCCATATCGCTAAATGGAGATATGACGGTTACTCAATATGCAAAAGACGCGATTGAACAACTTGGATTTTTAAAATTCGACTTTTTGGCAATTAGGTATTTGACAATAATTAATGATACTGAATTGCTAATTAGAAAAAACAATCCTGACTTTGATGTAAAAAAACTTTCATTTGATGATCCAAGTGTATATAAACTTTTGTCATCGGGTAAAACTGAGGGTGTTTTTCAACTTGAATCAGCGGGTGTTAAACAGGTATTGATGCAACTTCAACCCGAATGTTTTGACGATATAATTGCATGTATTGCGCTTTACCGTCCTGGTCCAATGGATTCGATACCTGATTACATTGAGCGCCGACACAATAAGGGGTTGATAAAGTATAAAGCCCCTTTGTTAGAGCCTATTTTGAAGTCTACTTACGGATGTATTGTATACCAAGAACAAGTAATGCAAATGTGCGTTAAAATTGCCGGTTATTCCTACGGACATGCAGATATTGTAAGGCGTGCAATGTCAAAAAAGAAGACTGATGTCATGGAGAAAGAACGCGCAGACTTCATCAAGGGTGCTATTTCTAATGGAATATCCGAAAAAGTAGCAAATGAACTTTTCGAAGAAATGCTTGGTTTTGCGAAATATGCATTTAATAAGAGCCACGCGGTAGCATATGCCGTAACATCTTATAGAACAGCATATTTGAAGGCTAACTATCCAAAAGAATATTATTCATCTCTTATTACATCGGTTCTTGGAAACATTCCTAAAATCAATAAATATATTGATGAATGCGAAAAGTTGAATATAAGAGTTTTACCGCCCGATGTCAACAAAAGTGAAATTAATTTTTCCGTAGATGGAGCAAATATAAGGTTCGGGCTTTTAGCACTTAGAAATGTTGGACGAAATTTCATTTCCTCAATCGTTACCGAGCGTGAGCGTGGCGGAAAGTTTGAATCATTCGAGGATTTCATATTCAGACTCAAAGATGCCGATATGAACAAGCGTCAAATAGAAGCACTTATAAAAGCAGGGGCTCTTGACTCGCTTGGAAAATACCGTTCGCAATTGATGCAAAAATATGAGGAAATAGTAGATAGTGCTACTAATATTTCAAGAACAACCGCACACGGACAAACTGATATTTTTTCAATGATGGCATCTGATGCGCAAAAGAATGCGCTTCCATCGTTTGAATATCCTGATATAGAGGAATTTTCGAAAAAAGAACTCCTTATGTTCGAAAAAGAGATTGCGGGAATGTATTTTTCGGGTCATATTTTGGATTCTTATAGCAAACACATTCAATCTCTTAACCCTATCAATATCATAGACATCATTGGCGATGAAGAAAAAGATAGTGAATACAAAGAGAAGGATAGCGTTAAAATTGTAGGAATTATAACCTCGAAAACAATAAAACAAACTAAGAAAAAGGAAAATATGGCATTTATTACTATTGAAGATGCAACATCTGAAATAGAAGCCATCGTTTTCCCAAAGGCTTATGAAAAATATTCTCATTTACTAAATGTCGAAAATGTGGTTTTTGTAAATGGTAATATTAGTGTTAGAGAAGATGAACCTTGCAAAATTCTTCTTTCAAGTGTCGAAAATCTTTCACCAAATTCCGAATTTAAGGAAATTGTTACCAAAACAAATCCAAAACTATACCTAAAAGTAAATGGTATAAATTCGCCAATCGTAACTCAAATTACGGAACTTTTGAAAAATTATTCAGGAGATGCCGAAATAATCTTTTTTGATGCTTTAACAAAGAGATATGTAAAGGCAAAGGATATTTCAATTAACGTAAATGAACAAATTCTAAAAATTCTTCGTTCACTTTTAGGTTATGAGTCAGTAATTTACAAAGAATAGAATAAATTCCCATCTAATTGATGGGAATTTATTTTTTTGAAAAAAGTGTATTTGTATGAAAAATTATTTAGGTATGTAATATGTGAAAAATCAAAAAATAATTGTAAACTCCTTGAAAGAAGGGAAAGTTATGCGAAAAAAGAAACATAGTGTTTTAATTATTTTTTTAAGTATTATTGCTACTTTTATAATTGGCGGAATTGTTTTTATGGTATATATAAATGTTGGATTAAATTCAGAAATTGATTTGGGTTTAATTCGCACAGGTGCTTCTTCTGTTACCAAAATATATGCTTTTCCAAGAGAAAATGGCGAAATAAATCTTTCTTCGCCTATGGAAATAGAAGATGAACGAATATTTTTAGAAAACAGTGAGTGGTGTTCGTTATATGATATGCCAAAAAATCTTATTAACGCTTTTATCGCCGTCGAGGACCATAAATTTTACGAGCATAACGGCGTAGATTGGAAAAGGACTGCTAAGGCTACGCTAAATTACTTTTTTAAGTTTGAAAAAAACGGTTTTGGCGGTTCAACTATCACACAACAGTTAATAAAAAATTTAACTGGTGACGATATGGTTGCACCTAAAAGGAAAGTTGAAGAAATTTTACGCGCTATAAATTTGGAGAAAAAACTCGGTAAAAATGAAATTTTAGAGTTATATTTGAATGTTGTTTATTTATCTCAAAATGCTTATGGCATTCAAAGCGCCTCACAACTTTATTTTGGAAAAGATGCGTCAAATCTTTCACTTGCAGAGTGTGTTTCGCTCGCTTCTATTGTTAAAAATCCCACTAAATATGATCCCTATAAATATCCCGAGAATAATAAAGAGCGAAGAAATTTAATTTTGAATATGATGCGTTCCTATGGAATGATATCAAATGATGAGTATGAACAAGCCAAAAACGAAAAATTGCAAATCAATTCAAATATTGAAAAGCAAAAGACAAGCGGAGTTTATTCATGGTTTACCGAAAAACTTATTGATGATGTTACAAATGATTTAATTCAAAAATACAATTTAAGCCCCGAAGGCGCACATATGATGATAAATAAAGGCGGACTTAACATTTATTCTACAATGGATATAACAGTGCAAAAAGCGGTTGATAGCACCTTTGAAAGTTATATAGCATATCTAAAACCCCAAAACGGGAAATATCCCGAGGCATCTTGCGTAGTTTTAGATCCGTATACCTCGGATATTTTAGGAATTGCAGGTGGTGTAGGGAAAAAGAGTGCAAATAAAATTTTCAACCGTGCAACAGATTCTAAACGCCCTCTCGGTTCAGTCATAAAACCGCTATCAGTATATTGTCCCGCAATAGAAAGTGGTAATATAACCTATGCAAGTGTGTATGATGCTGTGCCATTATATAAAGACGGGACTTTTTGGCCACACAATGCTAACGAGCAATATAGCGGTCTTGTTAGTCTTAATTATGCGCTTGAACATTCACTAAACACAGTGTCGGTTAAAGTTTTGCAAGATATTGGTCTAGATAGATCATTTAATTTTTGCAAAGAAAAATTCAAATTAAATTTAGATAAAAACGATAAAAATAATGCTCCATTGGCGCTTGGACAGTTAACTAATGGTGAAACATTGTTAACGGCTACAAATGCATATTCAGCCTTTGCTAACGGTGGATATATCGCAACTCCTCGCAGTTATTTATATGTCACTGATAATTACGGCAATATAATTTTATCTAATGATTACTCGTCGGAAAGGGTGATATCAAACGATACTGCATCACTTATGACAATAATGTTAAAAAATGTAGTAGATAATGGAACTGCAAGGTCGTTAAAAATAAAGGATAGCATTGAAATAGCAGGAAAAACAGGAACATCAGGACAATGCGAGGACAAGTGGTTTATAGGATATTCGCCAAACTATCTTTGCGGAGTTTGGGTAGGATATGATGAGCCAACTACTATATATTCAGGAGGAACTTATGCATTATCTATTTTCGACTCCGTTATGTCAAAAGCACATCTTAATATTGAAAAAAGCGAGTTTGTAATATCTGATAATATTATAAAAAGTGAATTTTGTGTTGATTCGGGACTTATGCCTTGCCACTCTTGTAACATTGATCCAAGATTGAACAGAATTCAAATTGGATATTTTATAAAAGGAACTGAGCCGAAATCAATTTGCAACCGTCATAAAGATATCATAATTGATTCTCGAACAGGTAATATAGCATTAGAAGATACGAATTTTATATTTAAAAGAAAAATTGGTCTTGTAGACTACATTCGCGGAACGGAATTCGGCAAATTAGATATAAGAGATGAAAAATTCCTTCTTAAATCACGAGAAAAATAACGAATTAATTTAGAAATCACCTCATAAGTTTAATTGAGGTGATTTTTAATTAACTTTAATAATTTAAGGAGATTTTTATGAAAACATTAAAAAAAGTGGTGGCAATATTGCTAATATTAGCGTTTACTATGGCATTTTCGGTTTCCTCTTTTGCGCTCACTATAAAAGAGCCAAGACTTGAACTTGATGGAAAAAGTGCTATTTTAATGGACGCAAATACGGGGACTGTGCTTTTTGAAAAAAATGCGGATTTAAGGCTTTCGCCGGCATCGGTTACAAAAATAATGACTCTATTACTTGTTTTTGAGGCTATTGAAAAGGGAACTTTAAAATATGATGACATATTAACTGTTAGCGAAAACGCATCTTCAATGGGTGGCTCACAAATCTTTTTAGAGCCAGGAGAAACGATGAGTGTAGATGAATTGCTAAAAAGTGTAATTGTCGCATCGGCAAACGATGCAGCACTAACTCTTGCCGAGCATGTAGCAGGAAGCGAAGAAGCGTTTGTTAACGCCATGAACGACCGTGCAAGAGAATTGGGAATGGCAAATACTCACTTTGAAAATGTTACAGGTCTTGATGACGATGTAACCGATCATCTAACTACAGCAAGAGATATTGCGCTAATGTCAAGAGAACTCTTGAAGCATGAAAAAGTAATGGAATACACTACTATTTGGATGGACACTGTTCGTAATGGGGAGTTTGGACTTACCAATACAAATAGATTGGTGCGTTTTTATAGAGGTATAACAGGCTTAAAAACAGGATCAACATCGAAAGCAGGGTTTTGTATCAGCGCAACAGCAAAAAGAAACGATTTACACTTAATTGCCGTTATTATGGGCGCTGAAACATCGGATAAAAGAAATGTTTCTGTGGCGAAATTACTTGATTTTGGATTTGCTAATTACGGAGCATATATAGACAATTCGGTATCGCCTGAAAAAATAAGAATATACGGTGGTAAAAGTGATTTTGCATCTACTTATTGTGAAGACTGGACTACACTTATAAACAAAGAAAATTCCTCTAAAATAACCTCCGAAATACAAATGAATGAATTCGCCACCGCACCGATAAAGAAAGGAGAAATTGTAGGAAAGGTAATTTACAAATTAAATGATGAAATAATAGGAGAAAATCCAATTTACTGTGCCGAAAATATCGATAAAATCACCTTCTTTGAATACTTTGGTTTTGCAATTAAAAAATTTTTGTTAAATTTATAAAAACTTGATTAAAAAGTGTTGAAATTTGCGGATAAATGTTGTAATATATAAAGGATGTTAAAAACATTTATGGAGGATATAAAAAATGACTCTTTCATTGAACGATAAGTTTGTTAAGAATTATGTTTCCGAAAGCGATATTAAGGCTATTGCTAACGAAATATATTCCGCTCAATCGACATTAATGGAGAAAACAGGAGAAGGAAATGATTTTTTAGGATGGCTTGACCTTCCTGAAAATTATGATAAAGAGGAGTTTGCAAGAATAAAGAAAGCCGCTGAAAAAATTCAAAAATCTTGCGATATTTTGATTGTAATTGGTATTGGTGGCTCTTATCTTGGCGCACGCGCCGCTATTGAGTTTGTTAAATCACCTATGTATAACAATCTCAAAAAAGATACTCCTGACATTTATTTTGCAGGAAATTCAATTAGTTCAAGCGCACTTGCCGACCTTCTCAAAATTTGTGAAGGAAAAGATATTTGCGTAAATGTAGTATCTAAATCCGGAACAACAACCGAGCCTGCTGTTGCTTTTAGAATTTTTAGAGGACTTCTTGAAGAAAAGTATGGTAAAGAAGGGGCAAAGGAAAGAATTTTTGCCACAACTGATAAGGAAAAAGGAACATTAAAGAGTTTCTCCGACGATGAAGGATACGAAACATTTGTAGTTCCTGATGATGTTGGTGGAAGATTCTCCGTGCTTACTGCGGTTGGTTTGCTTCCTATTGCTGTTGCAGGAATTGATATTGATGCTATGATGAAGGGCGCTTTTGATGCAAGAGCAAAGTATAGCGTTTCTTCAATAGAAGAAAATGATGCGCTCAAATATGTTGCTATGAGAAATATTCTTTATAGAACTGGTAAAAGCGTTGAAATCCTCGTTTCATATGAACCTGCCGCTCAAATGCTTTGTGAATGGTGGAAACAACTCTTTGGCGAGAGTGAAGGAAAGGATCAAAAGGGAATTTATCCTTCGTCGGTAATCTTTTCAACTGATCTACACTCACTCGGTCAATTTGTGCAAGACGGAGAGAGAATTATGTTCGAAACCGTTCTTAATATAAGCAAATCCAACGATACTATTATAATCCCCGATGATCCTAATAATATCGATAAACTTAACTTCTTGTCAGGCAAGGAACTTGAGTTTGTAAACGAAAAGGCTATGCTTGGAACTCTTTTTGCTCACTCTGATGGAAATGTTCCTAACATCGTTCTTAACCTTGAGGATAGAAGTGCTTATTCATTCGGTCATCTTGTATATTTCTTTGAATATGCTTGTGCAGTATCGGGATATACATTGGGAGTTAATCCGTTTAATCAACCCGGAGTTGAAAGTTATAAGAAAAATATGTTTGCGCTTTTGGGTAAAGACGGTTACGAAGAACTTAGAGCAGAACTTCAAAAAAAGAATTGACTAACTAACACTTACTTAATAAAATAGGCGGAAAAATCCGCCTATTTTTATTTTTTAGGTTGAATTTACTACAAAATGAAGAAAATTTTTGAAATTTTTATACAATTTTCACAAAAACTATTGATTTTTTTACCACTTTAATGTATAATTTAATTACAAAAAACAATATTTTTGGAGGAAAAGGCTATGACAAAAATTATTATTGGAGTTAAAGGAACTGGAAAAACAAAGGTGCTTATCGATATGATAAATTCCGCACTTGATCGTTCTAACGGCTCGGTTGTTTGTATTGAAAAAGGAGATAATCTCAGATTGCAAGTTAGCCATAAGTGCCGACTTATCAATTCTGATGAATACATGGTTTGTGATGCTGAAGCACTTTATGGATTTATCGCAGGACTTTTGGCTAGCAACCACGATATAACGGATATGTTTATTGATGCTACATTTAGAATTTGCAAGAGAGATTTGTCTGCATTCGAAAACTTCCTTAAAGAAGCAGATGAACTTGTTTCAAAACTTGGTGTAAATCTCGTAATGACTCTTTCTATGCCGAGTGAAGAGGCAACTGATACAATCAAAAAGTATCTTTAATTTATACAAACTAAAATCCCCTTGAAAAAGGGGATTTTTTTTATGTTAAAAATGTCAAAATTTGGCATATTGCATACGATATTTATAGAAGACGAATTTTTCGCTTCATAATTATTCCATAGGAGGTTACTATATGCCTGATAATAGAATGTGCCAAGTTCCCCACGCAAAAGAATGTGTATGTATTGACACATATAGAGTTCTTGATTCTTGCAGGGATAAGGATTGCTTTGAAAATGTCAAAGTTTATCTTACCGAATTCGGTGAGGAAATAATTGACCGCACAAGCAACATCCGTGCCAAATACGCCGAGGTTATTTGTGCGAATATTGATGTGAACGATGTTCCTTTTAACAGGGGATTTTATCAATTAAACATCAAAATATACACAAAAATTACCTTTGAAGCATGCATTTGCGCAGGAAATATACAAGAATTCGAGGGAGTTGCGGTAGTTGAAAAAAAGGTAATTCTATTTGGTAGCGAAGGAAATGTAAAGGTATTTAAGAGCGAAAAACAAAATGGCGGTTTTTGTTCCGAAATGCCTTGTCAAGCACCTGTATCTGCCAACTTACCAATTGCTGTCCTTGAAACCGTCGATCCCGTAATTTTGGACGCAAAGGTCGTAGAACCGCGAGTATTCCCATGCTGTTGTTGCTGTTGCGTAGATGATATTCCTGATAATGTTCGTTGTCATATTCACGGAAATCTATGCACAAGAGACGAAAAATCACTCGTTGTCTCTCTTGGCTTTTTCTCGGTTGTTAGAATAGAACGCCCTGAGCAACTTTTGATTAACGCAACTCAATATAATATTCCTGAAAAGGAATGTATAACAGCGCCCGAAAATGACCCATGCACACTTTTTAGAGCCATGGCGTTTCCGGTAAACGAATTTTCTCCCCCTGTTTTAAATAACTTTCCGCATGGTGGAAATTGCTTAAATAAACACGAACAACTAAACGGCAAGAGTTCTTGCTCTTGCTCTTAAAATAAAGCCACAGGTTTAACCTGTGGCTTTATTTAAAGTTTAATTATGTTTTTTGAATACGCAGTTGCTTCTTCGATACTATGAGAGATAACAAGAACGGTTTTTCCTTTTAAAAGTTCGAATATTTTAGGCATTATTCGTTCTTTCATAGCGATATCAAGAGCCGAAAACGGCTCATCCATTAGGAAAATATCTCCGTTATGATATATAGCCCTTGCAAGAGCAAGACGCATTTTCATTCCTCCCGATAAACTGTCAGGATAAGAATTTTCTTCGCCTTTAAGTTCAACAATATCTAAAATTTCTTCAAGCGATAAAGATGAGCCTTTTGAAACAAGTTCAAGATTTTGTTTGACGGTCAAGGCAGGGAATAATCTTGGCTCTTGAAACACATAACTAATAAAGTTACTATTTTTTGTTATTTCTCCCATAAAATCGGTGTCAAGTCCGGATATTATTCGCATGAGCGTTGTTTTTCCACAACCGCTTTCACCCATTATGAAAGAAATTTCTCCATCGGGAATTATCAAGTTAAAGTTGTCAAATATTTGTTTATTATCGAAACTCTTAGTTAAATTTTTTATTTCCATCAGAGCCTCCTAATTTGAGTTGACGCTTAAAAAGTATCTTTATTAATTTAGTAAATAGAAATTCGAATAGAAGACTGAAAATAATTATAACAACGGTCCACGCAAAAATTTCGGTGTTATCAAAGTATTGATTGGCGGAAGAAATGTTTGTTCCTATCGAATTTTTTGGATTGCAAAGCACTTCTGCCGCAACCCCTGCTTTCCAAGCAAGACCAATTGCCGAAAGTAATGCGGATAAAAAATAGGGAAGCGTGCTTGGAATATATAAAGCCCAAATCAACTTTTTAAAAGGGATTTTAAACACTTTTGATGCTTCAAGCAATGAAACATCAACGCTCTTTATTCCTTGATAAACATTAGCAAAAACTATAGGAAGAACCATAAGCGAACAAATTATAACAACTGTTTTTTCGTCGCCTATAAAGACATTTATAAGGAAAATGAAAGCGACAACGGGAGTTGATTTAATAACTGTTAAAAATGGCGATACAAGACTGTTCACCGTGCCAAACAAAGCGCTTACTATTGCTAAAATAACACCGAAGAATACGGCAACTATTATTCCAAGCAAAACATGAAAAAGTGAAATTAGAATTGATTTATAAAAATCCCATTCCAAAACAAGTTCAAAAAGGCGCTTTATAACGGTTATAGGACTTGGAAAGAGCATTGGCAAATTAACAATTAACGATGCTATTTTCCAAACTCCAAGCCAAAACAATATAATTAAAGGTATTTTTATTATTTTTCTCATTTAGTTGAATTCAATACAATTGTTACCATTGGTTCTGGCAAAACTGCAAGTTTAACAGTGCCATTTGCAACTGCGTTTCTTAAATCGGCAGGTGCAGCATAGGAAGTTGAATCAATAGTAGCATTGATATTGTTTTGTTTTAAAATGTATTGTAAAATGAATGTTGGGTTTTGTGCAGGGCAGTAAATTGTTTTTCCTTCAAGGTCAGTAATGTTATTAACAGTATTTCCATCCTCTAAAACATAAAGAACACCAAGTGTGTTAATAGCGAGGGCTTGAACCTTTCCGCCTGTAACATTATAAATGTTTGACGCTGCATTGGTTGGAAGAGCAGCGATATCAATAGAGCCATTGCTAAGTCCTGTCATGATGCTATTCGCCGCAGTTTCAACTGAAAATTCATAGGTGTTTTTCGAAGTTCCTGCTTCGTTATCAGCCATTAATTTAGCGATACCAAATCCTGTTGTTCCGTTAAGAACAGCAACATTGATTTTTTCAGTTGTTTTTCCGGTTGCTTGAGTTCTTGCATAGTAAAAATCATCACCAGGAATTGCTTTTCCAACACTTGCGGGAGCGATAGAATACATAGCGCTTATAAATGCAGACATTGATGATTTCATTTCGTTTCCTTCTTGGAATGCAATGTTGCAATTTGGGATAGCCTTTGTAGCGATTGGCGCTTTTTCAAACACTTTATACTTAGCAATATAAGTTCCTGCTTCTTGTGGATTAGCGTTTGTGAATTCGATAGACGCCTTATATTCATCAAGGAAAGCATTTACGCTCTCAGGATATTTTTGAGCAAACTCTTTACGAACAACAACGCAACCTTGAACAAGTTCCGCACCGTTTGAGATTTTGTTCCATTCTTCTGTTAAATCAAGTTTTACGGCAATTCCTTCGTCGGCAGTTTCACTTGATGAACTTTCTTCGTCATTTCCGCACGAAAATAGAGAAAGAGAAGTAAGAAGTGTGCAAATAATCATTAAAATTGATAATAGTTTTTTCATTTTTAAACCTCATATAATATAATTTCTTTTTGATTTTTCTTTATTAGTCCGTTTTCTTCGAGTTTATCAAATGCTCGATACAAGGACGCCCTTCCTATCCCTATCATTTTCGCAATAGCGGAAAAATCATTTTTAAGAATGACTGTATTTTCCGTTCTCGGTAATTGAAGAAGGTAGGAATAAAGTTTGTTTTCAGCAGATTTTGCGGTATATGAACTGATCCTATCATTTAAAAAACTAATCTTTTTAGCCAAATATTCAATATAATTGAGTGAAATCTTATGATTATATTCAATACATTTTTGAACAAATTCACGGCTTATAGATAAAACTGTGCAATTTGATGTAGCAATTACTTTAGTTAAATAATCAGGTTCGTCAAACAAAATTGCAACACCGTAAATATCAGATTGACTCAGTTTCTTTATAATTACACCGTCATCTCCTGATATTATAGTGGCTTTTCCTTCAATGATAATACCAATTCGCTTGTCAGATTTTGCACAAAGCAAAACATCATTTTTAGAATACTTTATAATTTCGCATCCTTTAAATGTGCAACAATGTTCAATATCTGTTTTTGATATCCCATTAAACAAAAAAATATTAGATAAAAATTCAGATATGCTTTCCATATTGCCCCTTTCAAAAAGTGTCCCATTTGATACACTTATTATAACTTAAAAATCCGTTTTTGTCAATATTATTTTTAATAAATATCTTGATTTTTTAACTAAAATAGGGTATTATTAGAGTATAAAGGAAAAAGGAGATTTTTATATGGCAATTTTGGTCACAGGCGGAACAGGTTTTATCGGCTCACACACCGTCGTTCAACTTCTAAATGACGGTAGAGAGGTGGTTATTGTTGATAATTTGTGTAACTCAAAACTTTGTGTTCTTGATAGAATAAAGTCTATCACAGGCAAGGAAATAAAGTTTTACAAGGCAGATTTACTTGATTTTGACGCTATTAATACTATTTTTAAGGAAAACGATATCGACTCAGTAATTCACTTTGCGGGTCTTAAAGCGGTTGGTGAAAGTGTTCAAAAGCCAATGCTATATTATCACAACAACATAACAGGCACTCTCAATCTTACTAAGGCTATGGCTGATAACGGATGCAAGAGAATAGTATTTTCATCATCCGCAACTGTATACGGCAATCCTAAAAGTGTGCCAATTAGAGAGGATTTTCCTCTTTCTACAACAAATCCGTATGGTGAAACCAAACTTATGATTGAAAGAATTCTTTCGGACATCACAAAATCCGATTCCGAATGGAGCGTTTCAATTCTTAGATATTTCAATCCTATCGGCGCACACGAAAGTGGACTTATAGGCGAAGATCCAAAAGGTATTCCAAACAATCTTTTGCCATACATTGTTAAGGTTGCATCGGGAAAATACGATCATCTTAGTGTATTCGGAAACGATTATAACACACATGATGGCACGGGCGTGCGTGACTATATACATGTTGTTGACCTTGCAAATGCACATCTAAAAGCGCTTGATAGAGCATCTAAGGTTACAGGAATTGAGCACTTTAATATAGGCACTGGAAACGGATATTCAGTTCTTGATATCGTAAAGGCTTATGAAAAGGCAACAGGACTTACTGTTAAATACGAAATTGCTCCTCGCCGTCCTGGTGATATTGACGCTTGCTACGCTGATCCAAGCAAGGCATTCGAAATCCTCGGTTGGAAAGCGCAATACGATATAGATAAAATGTGTCAAGATTCCGCAAATTGGCAAAGAAAAAATCCCGACGGATACGGTGACTGAAATGATAGAAAAATCTTATTTTGACAAAATGCCCTCAGGAGAGGAAATTTTTGCATATACTTTAACAAATTCCAATGGAGCAAGTGTAAAAATTATCACTCTTGGCGGTAGAATTAACCAAATAAATGTTCCCGACAAAAACGGCATTTTTGCCGATGTTGTTTGCGGATTTGACAATGCTAAATCTTATTTAGTAGATAGCGCATATCAAGGAGCGCTTATTGGTCGCTTTGGAAATAGAATAAAAGACGGAAAATTCACCCTTGACGGAATTGAATACAAACTTTTCAAGAACAATGGAAACAACCATTTGCACGGTGGTGAGTTCGGCTTTGATAAAAAGATATGGAATGCTAAAACATGGCAAATAGGTAGCACAATGTTCCTTGAATTGTCTATTATTAGCAACGACGGAGAAGAAGGATATCCTGGAAAACTTTCAGTTACGGTTTTGTATTCTTTTGATGATGAAAATACGCTTTCTATCAATTATAAAGCGACTACCGACAAGAAAACTATCATAAACCTAACCAACCATTCTTATTTCAATCTTGGCGGTTATGATAGTGGAAATATCGAAAATCATACACTTTGGCTTGATGCCGATAAATTTACCGAAACCGACTCGGAACTCATTCCAACCGGTAAAGAATTATCAGTTGATTGCACAGCATTTGATTTTAGACAAGAAAAACTCATTGGCAAAGATATTGATACCGATGATATTAACATAAAATTCGGTCAAGGATATGACCACAATTTCGTGTTGAATTTTGATGGCACTGTTAAACATTTCGCAACACTCAAAGACACAAAATCGGGTAGAATTATGAAGGCTTACACCAATCAGCCTTGTGTTCAAATTTACGCCGGAAACTGCATAAATCCCGACGATGCACCTTTCAAAAATAATGTGAAACAGGTAAAACGCTGCGGAATTTGTTTGGAAACTCAACATTCACCCGACGCGCCAAATCAACCGAACTTTATAAGTTGCGAACTTGACATTGGCGAACTTTACGATTACACAACTGTATTCAAATTTGAAAATTAAGAAAAAGCCACATATTTTTGTGGCTTTTTTCATATGTTATATTAAAACTATAATTATAGGAGTTAATATAATGTATTTTTCGGATAAATTTGAACGATGTGAGATAATGGCGAGATATCTTATAGAAAATAAATCAACCGTTCGAGATACGGCAAAACGATTTGGAATTAGCAAGTCAACAGTTCACAAGGACCTCACGGATAAATTATATAAAATAAATATTTTCCTTTATAACGATGTTAAAGAGATTTTGCAATTAAATAAGTCCGAGCGACACATTCGAGGTGGCGAGGCTACGAAACAAAAATACATAAATGAACATAACAAGAAAAATTTATTATAAATGAGTGCAATGGGATAAACACGATTTAAAATTTTCTTATAATTAATACACATCATCGTTTTAGATAAAAATTTTTATTTTATAATTTTGTGCGTTTAGATAGTTTTTGAAAAGTTATTTATTTTTAGCGCCAAATATATTAAATCAAATTTTAAATCTTTATCAATTTTATAAGCAACACAATTTTTAATACTTTTTCTAAAAAAGAAAATGCCATGCAGATGATATCCTCGTGATAAAAAATTCTTTGCTATTATTTGTATAAATATTTTTGCGACTGAATTTTTGATTTATCAAATGCGATTAAAATTTTTTATTCAATCAATACAAACATCAATTGAGATGAAAATTTTAATTCGATAAAAATCAATACATAATTATAATTTGCAAAATTTACAAGCAAATAAAATTTTTAAACACCGTTTTAAACGAACGGTGTTTTTGTATAATAATTTTTTGTCTAAAAAAATATTTGATAATTATAACAAGAATTTATATAGTTGTAATTAACGATTAAAATGTAAGAAACCGTCAAAATCCTGTGGTATTATAAGATATGGTCGTTTTTCTATTCTCTCAATTATATAAAATTTGCATTTTGTATAAT
>JAZNJK010000029.1:0-5891 GCA_045578005.1 Eubacteriales bacterium
CTCCGACTTTGGGAGAATGCACCTATTCTGTTAGCGTGTTTAACGGAAGCAGTTTTGAAAATCTCACACAGGGAAAAAGCGATACAAACGACCTTAAAATCGCATTTGATAGCGAAATCGACTGGGCATATCGCATAAAACTCACTCTTGATAAAGAAGTAACAAACGATATGAAACTCACCGTAAAATAGTAAAAATCGCATACATATAAGCAAAAAAGGAGAAAACAATGTCAAGATTTAAATACCCACGCACCTGCCATTTTCCCTTTTCCGAGGGAGCGACAGATGACGATAAAATCTTAACTTCAACCGACCATTTCAAAGGTCAAATAGTTGTCGTCACCGAAAAAATGGACGGAGAAAACACCACCGTCTATTCCGACCACTGCCACGCGCGTTCAATCGACAGTAAGCACAAACCGTATCATTCGTGGCTACTGTCCTACATTTCGTCATTCCAACGCCAAATCCCTGATGATTGGCGCATATGTGGAGAATACCTCTATGCCAAGCACTCGATAGGCTATGACAATCTTCCGTCATATTTTATGGTTTTCTCAATATGGGACGAAACAAATACTTGCCTTTCGTGGAGCGATACAGTTGACCTTTGCGCTGACCTCGGGCTTGAACATGTGCCTGTTATCTACCAAGGCGAATATGATGAAGAACTTATAAAAAAGTTAGCAAAGCAAACCGTCGAAAAGGGCGGAGAGGGAATAGTTGTCCGCCTCGAAAAAGGATTTAACTATAACGATTTTTCAAAATCAATCGCCAAATTCGTTAGAAAAAACCATGTTCAAACCGACAGTTCTTGGGGAAGCGTAATAGAAAAAAACAATCTCAAAAAATAAAAATCCCCAAACAGTTGACACACTGCGGGGCGTATGATAAAATAGGGATATAAACCCAAAGGAGAGCGAATATGGAAAAACTCACACCAAACTATGAAAAAATACACGGATGGGAACTCTATTCGGAAGAAATGAAAGTTGAATACTGCCAAAGTATTGAGGAAGGTCTTGATGTTGAAAAATATAAGGACCTTTTCGATGCGATTGCCAATATGCCAAAAGGCGAAAATAAGGAACTTTTGGGAGATGTAATCTTCAAAATCGTTTCTGAAGCGCCAATGGTTGAGGGATATAAGTATAATGAGCCGTCTGAACTTGATAAAATAAAAGAACTTTGTGTGCCATACGAAGTAGCAAAGAGAGAACTTGATGAAGAAACACTTTACGATAAAGTTTACGGTGCGTGGCTCGGTAGAATTTGCGGTTGTCTTCTTGGCAAACCTATTGAGGGATGTTGGAAAGAGCATATCCACGATATGTTAAAGGATAACGGCAACTATCCAATGACAAGATATATTGAACTTGGAAAGTTCAGTGAAAAAATGCTTGAGGCTTGCCCGTGGCTAAAATGGAAGTGCTTTGCCGATAAGGTTAGTTATATGCCGTTCGACGACGATACAAACTATATGGTGCTTGACCAAAAGGTTATAGAGCGCTATGGTAGAGATTTCACGCCATATAATATGTCACAGGCGTGGATGTCACTACAACCAAAGGACTCTTATTGCACTGCCGAGCGTAGAGCATTTATCAATTTTGTGAATGGTTTTGAACCCCCAATGTCCGCAAAGTATAAAAACGCATACCGTGAATGGATCGGCGCGCAAATCCGTGGCGACTATTTCGGTTACATCAACCCACAAGACCCCAAAACCGCTGCCGATATGGCATTTAGAGATGCGTCAATCTCTCATATTAAAAACGGAATTTATGGTGAAATGTGGGCATCTGCAATGATTGCTCTTGCGTTCTCAACCGATAATGTAAAGGACATCATCAAGGGCGCACTTGCCGAAATTCCACACACATCACGCCTCTTTGAAGATGTTACATCAGTTATCGAGTGGTATGAAAGCGGTCTTTCAGAGGACGAATGCTATAAGAAAATTTGCGAAAAATGGGACGACCATTTCTTCCATAACTGGTGTCATACAATTTCAAACGCAATGATAGTTACCTTTGCACTCCTCTACGGAAACGGTGACTACTCAAAGAGTATTTGCCTTGCCGTTCAATGCGGATTTGATACCGACTGTAACGGTGCAACCGTCGGATCGGTTGTCGGAATAATAAACGGTGCAAAGGGTATTCCCGCACAGTGGACCGCCCCAATAAACGATACCCTCGAAACAACCATCTTCGGTGAAACAATGGTTAAAATCTCCGACTGCGCAAAGAAGACAATAGAGCATATAAACAAAAAACAATCCTAAAATAATCAAATAAATCAAAAAGACGAGCATTGCTCGTCTTTTTTGCGTGAAAATATAAAAAAGCGCTTGATGTATCGTTATTTTAAGTCAAAATACTTCTTAAATACGGACTCATTTGGGAATTTTTCAAGCAGTTCTTCCCAGTAAATAATATCATAGTTAAACTCGCTTAAATTACCGATTGCCCCAAGCCCATAGTCAAGTGACCTACATACACTTTCGTTTTCCCTCGGTATTAAAAATACCGTCTTGTTACCCGAACTTTTCGGACATAGGCTAATATTTCGGACCACTTGATAATGTTTTAAATAATCGTTGTCGCTAATCTCAACCAAGGAATAAAACCTCTTTTTCCTGTCAAGGTAATACGCCCTCGTTTCCGCCTCGCTTTTGCTACCAAGCACCTTACCCACACTACCAAAATTTTCCTCGGTGTATTTTATCTCAAAATATACCCGTGAACCGTTTTCAAGTAGGACAGCAAAGTCAACATTTGTTCCCTCACGCTCATTTTCTATAAATTCAAAACACGCACCACTCGGCTTTGCAACACCAAGAAACTCGCAAAGGGAAAATAGCCGTTCTTTATCCTTTATAAAACCATAGAAATATGAAATGCAAAGCACTTGCGATGAGTTCAAATGGTGATAATATCTATGTAACGAAACAGGCGGTAATGTATCTATAAACAGCGTGTTTTTCTTAATAGAAAACTCAAAATCCGCAGGGAAATTTTTGTCCTCATACCCACTTGGCAAAATGTAGGGTTTGAAAATCTCCTTGCCCCCGTATCGAAAAATGCCGTCTTCCAAAATTCCAAGCACATTTTTCTTGTAAAGCGCTAAATGCTTAAATACATCTTCATTAAAACTCATAAATCACCGAACAATTTCGTATTCCCAAGTAATAATTCCGCCAAATTCTTTAACATTCGTGTATCCAAGGTCACAAAGCGCCTGCGCTGCAATCTTGCTTCGTCTACCGCTTCGACAATAAACCAAAATCAGCGTGTCCTTGTCACTTGGCAACTTGTCTTGCGAGGACTCTATTTCATATTCGGGGATCATAACCGCCCCTTCAATATGCCCCTCATCAAATTCTTCCTGTGTTCGTGCATCAAGAAGGAAATAACTCACTCCGCTATCCATAATTTCCTTTGCCTCGGACTGTGAAATTTGCTCAAATTCAATCACACCGTTTTCCCCCTCACTTGACTCAAAACTGTCCGTTACCCCCTCATCGTTTCCGCACGAAAAGAGCATAACACCAAAAACCAACACAAGAATAGATAAGAAAAATCGCCTTATCATTTAACCATCTCCAAGATTTGCTCTTTGGAGCGCCAACCAACTGCCTTGTTTACAACCTTTCCGTCTTTAAGGACAAAAATAGTTGGAATTGACTCAATCCTAAATTCAATAGCAAGGTCCCTTGCCGTGTCAACATTTACTTTGCAAACCAAAATATCGGGATTTTCATTTGCAATCTCTTCAATAGATGGCGCAATCATCTTACAAGGACCGCACCAATCCGCATAAAAGTCAATTAGCACAGTTTTGTCGCTTGTTTTAATATCTCTTTCGAATTCTTCTTTTCCAATGTGTAAAATAGCCATTTTTTATTCCTCTCAAATTTTAATTTTATTTTTCGTCACTTTTGGGTTTGTAATAGAGCATGCAGTGACAGTATCCGTAAAAATCGGGATCTTCAAGTTGCTCTCTAAACTCCTTGCAAATGCACTTTGTGTCCTCACTAATTTCAAGCCGACAAGGGCAGTAACCCCCCTTAGCCTTTAATCCATCTCTTATAACCTTGACAACCTCGGCGTTGTCGTTCAATCTGAATTTAGCCATATATGTCCCCCCTTTTTATATATTTTAACATAAAAAATACTAATAATCAATATTTCGTATTGAATTTTAGAGCCAAAAATGATATACTTGTAAATGGAGTAACAAAAAGGGAGATAAAGCATGAAATTCAAGCTGTGTCGTTTGTTCAATGCGCGATTTATGACTATACATCTTATAGTCTTCTTAATCATGGCTACATTTATCATTATTTTTGAAAAAAATGAGCCTTTGTTTGATATAGTCCTCGTTTTGCTAATTCTTGCATTTGTTCACCTATATCTTTGTCCCTCACGCTTTGAAGTAAGTAATAACGAAATCACCATGCGTGATGCTTACAAAAGGCTTGCTCCAAAATTTTCTTTTGTAATTCAAAGGGGTAGAATGGGTTATAAGCGGGCAAATCTTACAATTTCCCATATTACCAAAATTGAATATAAATCTAACTCTATTGAAAAGATTTTTGGTGTTGGCAGAATGGTAGTCTATGGAAGGCTTGAGCTTACAAGGAAGGATGGAGAGCATGTTGCCGATGACACAGGAAAGCTCCAAAAATTCCATAAAATATACGGAATAAAGCATTTTAAAAAAGCAAAAGAAGAAATAAAGCAAGCGCTTCTGGGTGCAGAGCATTGTGAAATCTAAAGGAGAAAAATGAAACTAACCGAAATCAACATAAGAGACCCCTTTATCTTGACCCATGAGGGCAAATACTATATGTATGGCACAAGAGGAGCAAATACGTGGGAAAAAGTTGATACCAAAAAACTCGGCTTTGATGTCTATGTAAGCGACGACCTTGAAAATTGGAGTGAGCCAAAACCGATATTTGAATACTTCGACGGATTTTGGGGCGATAGACAGTATTGGGCGCCCGAGGTCCATTACTATAAAGGCAAATTTTACCTCTTTGCCTCATTTACCGCCGAGGGTGTTCACCGTGGCACGGCAATTCTCGTTTGCGATACCCCCGACGGACGCTTTACCCCACACTCAAACGGTGCTGTAACCCCACGAGATTGGGAATGTCTTGACGGCACACTCTATATCGAGGACGAAATCCCCTACATAGTATTTTGCCACGAATGGACACAAATAAAAGACGGCACAGTGTGTGCTTTAAGACTTACCGATGACCTAAAAAGCGCAGTAGGTGAGCCTATTTTCCTATGGCGAGCAAGCACTCCGTCTTGGAAATACGATATAAGAGAAAATAATGGTTGCTATGTAACCGACGGACCATTTCATGTCAAAGAGGCACAAGGACTTGTCTTTATGTGGTCGAGTTTCTCAAAAGGCGAGTATGTTGAGGCACTTGCACACTCCGATAACGGAAAAATAAACGGTAATTTCACAGTCGACGAAAAACTCCTTTTCGAAAAGGACGGCGGTCACGGAATGACCTTCACCGACCTTGACGGAAATATGAATTTCGTGTTCCACGCACCAAACGAAACCCCGCTTGAACGTCCGTGTATGAAAATTGTTACCCCCGATATGTTCAATAAATAAAGAGAGGCAAAATGGAACAAATTTTCAACCCATACCTTCCGCTTGATGAATATATCCCCGATGGTGAGCCGAGAGTTTTTGGCGATAGAGTATACATCTACGGCTCTCACGATAAAGAGGGCGGAGAGTTCTTCTGTATGCGTGACTATGTTACATCTTAAAATAATCAAAACAAAGGAGAAAAATATGTCTAAAACCGCAATTATCATCGGTGCAGGAAGTCGGAGGCCAAGCGGTCTT
>JAZNJK010000030.1:0-4504 GCA_045578005.1 Eubacteriales bacterium
CCGCCTTTGTGGAGGCGTTCGCGCTGCTTTTGCTTTCCGTATTCTTCCGCAAGTTCCTGCTGCGTCATATTCAAAACGCCGCGTCTTTCGTCTTTTCCCTCAAAGGTTTCTATCTGCGACAAAAGCCCGCGTTCAGTGCCTCTACGGTTGGGTATGATGAAATAAGCGTCAATATCAGCGCGCACCCGTCCGCGCTTTTGTAGAACGCCAACTTCGTGATAATCGTCTGTTATTATCACTTTAACATTGCTTTCGGGGTTGATGTTTATGCTTTCCCGCAATGCGTCCGTGGTGAAGATGATATCAATATCATCAGGGAAATTTTCACCCTTCAAAAGCGCATCTTTGATGCGTTCGCTGTTCTGCTGGCTGCGTTTATCTTCTTTCAATTCAAAGACTTCACGCATCGGCATTGCTTCAAGTCCGTGTTCCTCCAAATAGGCGCGCACATCATCGTCTATATCATCTGTGGCTTTTAGTTCTGTATCGCAGTAAGCGGAAACATAGAAGCCCGCGCGCAAACCTCTTTTTATAGCTGCGCGATAAAAGTTATAACAATCTGTGGCAGACTTCAAATATACCAATACACGATACTGAGGGGAAACCTCCATCATTTGCGGAACAATAAAATAATTGATATTTGAGGTTGTGGAGTATATGACTTTGTTTGTGTCATATCTCATTATAAGGTGCTGTCCTTCATCTTCATATAATTTGCGAATGTCGGTTTTTGCTGCGTTTGACATTTCAACGAATTTATCAAAGCATCGCTGAAAATATGAAGCGTTGGCAGTTATCCAAATAACCTTTCCTTTATAGTCCAATACCCACGCAAGGAAAGCACCCATTTGTGAGGCGAAACTATCATCAAAAAGGCTGTGGCATTCGTCCGCAACGATGATATCAAAGGTATTTTCATTTATAATACCATCATCTAATAACGACATAAATTTGTGGTAAGTAATACAAACGATTTTGTTCGCGTCAATGTGTGGAAAAGTATCTTCATCATCTGCCACATAATATATACCGTCTGTGGTGCTTTTGTATTTTTCTACATTTTGAATTCGTGCGCCCTGTCGCGAACAGAGAAAAACCATTTTCAAGGTTTTGTTGTATCGCTTATCAAGCGCGCGTTTGATAGAAAAGGCTTTCTGTTCTTCTTCCGCTGCCTCATCATCATTTAGAAAACTGTAAGTTTTGCCAAGTCCCACGCCGCCATTGATTAGAAAGCCGTGAGGGTTCGCCTCAAAGTCAATATTTGCGAAGATTTCCTCCAAATCCTCACTCACGCGCTTTTGTCTTTGTAAATCCAAAGTCCGGCGCATATTGCGAATGAAAGATAAAGGATAATCATATTCATCCTGAGGCAGTTCGCCGCAATAGCGATACGGCAAAGGACGCGAACCAAAGCCGCCATTCGCCGCCGCCGTTGGCATTTCCCATATTTTGCGACATTCTTCTATTGTGTGGTTTATATCGCTAAACCGTGGCGCATTGTCCCGAAGAAGTCCAAAGAAAACATCTTTCACATCATCCGCATCTATAAACCTATAATTTGAGGCAATAACAACTGCTTTTCTATAACCAAAATCGCCCGAACCATTTACCAATTCGCGGAAAAGCGGTTCAATCATTGCTTTCTCATACCAATTTATAATTGTAATGCGTGGTAAATCTTTGTTGCTGTTTATGGCTGCATCGTCTATTGCCGCGTTTGCGCTTTCGCGGTGGAGGCGCGCCTGTTTTGCGGTGAGATTTTCGCGGAACACAAGCCGCCCGCCCTCACAACAGACAACGGGCATACCGTTTTCAATCTGGCAGTTTATGGCGGTTTCTGTCAATTTCGCAATCAGTTTTTCATATAGAGGCGTATGGTTTTCTTTGTGTTTCTGTATGGCTTTCAAAGCCATATCAACAAACATTTCAATATTGAGAACGGCTTCTTCATTAATGTAGCAAGTAGGATTTACTGTTCCGTAAAACAGACGCGCCGTGTCAAGACAAGTCGTGTCTATATCTTCATAAATAGCCCAAAACAGAACGCCCATTAAGAGATATTCGGCGGGGTTCTTCACAGTATAGGGCAAACGATAAACAACGCGATTTCTGTCGCCGTTTCCGTTCTGCCTGTGGCTGTATGTGCGATAAAGGAAAGCAGGAAGCAAGCCCGCGTTTATAAGGGTGTCGCGCACCTTTATTTCGCTGTGGTTTCCCTTCTCTAAGTCAAACGCGATTATATTCGCGTATTCAAAGCATTGGCGATTGACGGTTTTGAAAACGCCGCCTTTGTCGCTTAATACGCAAGGGTAAAAAGCGTGTCCTGCTATGACATATTCGGCGAACGCTTTCACATCCATTTCGCGCGCCTCAATGTTAATAGTGCGCCCTGTGTATGATTTGAAATAGCGCATTTCTGCTGGCAATTTGTCGGGTTTGCTGAAATACCGCCTATTGCCGCAAGTCGTGAATGATATACTATTCATTATTTTTTCCACCTGTTTGTTATTCTTTTCCAAAGCGTATTTTTACTTTTGTTAGGTTCGCTTTTATCTTCCTCATTGATGATAGCGAGAACATCATCATTTGCCGCTGGTTCTGCCGTCTGTGCTTCAAGCAAGCGTTGATTTTCGCTTTGTAATAACATAAGGTTAGCAGACATTTTGACAATCGTTTGCGAATACGCCCTGTTATCCGCTAACGCTTCATCAAGTTTAGATTTTAAGTATTCGTTTTGTGCTTTTAATTCCTCAATAAGCATATGCGTTGCACTTTTTTCTGTTTGTCTAACGCTGGTTTCATCGTTGTCTATCTCTTTATCGGTTGAGGGCGGGACAAAGGATTTTTCTTTTGTTTCGGTTTGTCTAACCTCAGTCGCGTCTTTGTCTAACGCTGGATTAACAATTTTCCCGCGCCGTTTTGCCTCAATTATAAACGCTTCATAAGTCCGCGAACCGTAAGAAACACTTTTCACGCCGTTTATGATGCGTTCTTCTTTGTCTGCGCGCGTGATTGTTTTTAGTTCTTTACTTTGATTAATCCAATTATAGAAAGTTGCGTTGGAAATGCCGCAAGCGTTGGCTATCTCCCGAACAGTATATCTTTCCATCTTTCCGCGCCCTTTCAAAGATTGTATTCTTTTACAAGTTTATAGAAGGTTGTTTTAGTCAAGCCCATCTTTTCAAAGGTTTCAACCGCTGTTTGCTGCCCTGCGCGCCATTTCGCGCATTCTTTCCTAAACTTTGGCATATCAACTTCAATCGGTTTGCGCCCTTTATACTTCTTTTCGGCTTTTGCTACTGCGATACCATCAAGTTGCCGTTGCTTTATAGTTTCCCGTTCAAGTTCCGCAATGGCAGAAAATACGGTAAGCATAAATTTCCCCTGAGGCGTTTCTGTGTCAATGCTTTCTTTTTCACTAACAAGGCGAACGCCCTTATTTGTGAAGAATTCCACCAAGTCAAGGAAATCACGCGTTGAACGCGCAAGGCGGGAAATCTCAGTAATATATACTTCATCGCCTTTGCGAAGGTATTTTTTCATTTCCTGTAATCCTTCGCGCTTCGTGGTGCTGCCTGTAATCTTATCAAGGAAGATTTCATCAACGCCGATTTTCTCAAAATAGGCGATTTGGCGTGCTTCGTTCTGCGCCTCTGTGCTAACTCTACCATAACCAACCTTTGCCATTTTGATAACCTCCCTTTCTCACTATCTATTATAAAGCGTTCGCCTGAGGTTGTCAATAGAAAACGAACGCCCGCAAATAAAAAATATAATTTCAAACGAACGCATTTTCTCGCGTTCGTTTGACTATACTCTAAACGAACGCCACATCTTAAAAAAATTTTTTTTGAGGGTGAAACTTTACCCCCTTTTCGGTGATATATATACAGAGGGAATTTTGCTTTGTATCGGTGGAGGCAAAAAAGCGTTTGCCAGACAAACCGCTTCCACGCCCTCTTTTTTGTTTGTCTTATTTGGCTATCTTATTGGAAAATCTTTTCTAAATTGATTTCGCCAACCTCATATCCGCATCTTATCATATCATCTATATATACAATGCGTCCCGTGGTGGATTGTTCTTTCCCTTCGTGCTTTGCCTCCCGCGTTGGCTGTGTGGTAATGTATCGCCGCAAATCCTCCAACAACATTGTATATATAAACCCGTCCCGCATATCAACAACAAAAATCTATTCAGCACGGCATTTGTAAAACCATCCATCAACCTTCTTTTGTGTCTTTTTATTATATACCTCTGTTTCTGCGAACAAAGAGCGCGAATAGTTGCTTCCTTTGACTTCTATGCTTATCTATTCCCCTATATCATCACGGAAAACCAACAAATCTATATCATCGTCATAATACTGTGAATTTTTGGTTAGATTTATGTATGTATAGCCCTTTTTTGTCAAATACGCGCGGCAAATCCATTCTGCTGGTTGAAATTTTTCGCAATCTAACATTGCGTTTCACCTCCATTTATATTGGAAATGGGGTGGAGGTT
>JAZNJK010000031.1:0-2948 GCA_045578005.1 Eubacteriales bacterium
ATCAAAATTTTAGATTACTCACAAAAAAGTCGTATCAATAGGATACGACTTTTTTTATCCATTACGAAGTAATGGCATATCATCACGCAACTTGTTTGCGTGTATATCATCAAAAAGAGCGAGAAAATCGCTCTTTTTTGCATATCATCACGCTTTTAGCGTGTATTAAAACTCCGTAATGATGATATACAATGCTCTGCATTGATGATATTCAGCCACTTCGTGTCTGATGATATACACTTTCTGCGAAAGTGATTATTCTTTCAAGTCTTTTTACTTCAAAAAAACACAAAAGGCAACGATTTGCGTTGCCTTAATTTATTGTTGCGACAAGAATTCCGCAGATTATTAAGACGGCACAGAAAAGACGATAAAGGATATTCTTTTCTTTATAGATGATGCGTCCGAGAATGATTGACACGATTACTGAGGATTGTTTTAAGAGTGTCATTATTAAAACTGTGCTATTAGGATCTTCGTTTGCGATAAAGAGGGCTCTATCAGCGATTATGAAAATAAGGCTGAGTGTCCAAATGACGGGGGATTTTATGTTCGACTTAAAATTGACCTTTTCACGCTTTGCAAGAAGGAAAAGACCATACAGTGCGACAAGGTAAAACATATACCAAAATTGCACTTGCGAGGAGTTTACAATTTCCTCACCTATGAAGAATTTGGGCGCGTTATGTGTCGATAAAAGCCATTTATCAATAGTTCCCGACACTGCATTTAAGATACACGAGCCAAGGCACAGAATGAGGATTTTGCCATTCAAGGTTTGCTCGTTTAAAGTGTTCTTTTTCGAATGAAAATTAACGAGTGTTATTCCGAGTAGGACAAGGGCGACACCGACAGCATCGGTCCAAAAAAGTGTTTCATTTAGAATGACAATTCCGAATATTATTGAAAATACCATTCTTCCCATATCGGCGATACAGTATACGCTGAGTGGGAGTTTTTTTATTGAGTTAAGTGCGCATATCCACGCTATGAATATTGCAAAGGATTTTAGGAATATGATTACATGAGCGCGCCACGAGATGTCGAATATTCCTTTTGAAAAAGGGATAACCAAAATAAAAGCAAAAAGCGTATAGAAGAAAAGCACTTCCAATACGCTCCTTGTTTCCATTGCTTTCTTTTTCAGTGCCTCTCTAAATCCCTTGAATATTCCATACAAAAGAATTAGAAAAATCCACATTTTAGAGTAACTCTACCCCGTTTTTCTTACACAGGGTCACAGTTTCTTCATCCCAATATGAAGAATGAACCTCGCCGATATGTGCTTTTCTCAAAAAATACATACACATTCTTGACTGACCGATTCCACCGCCGACTGTATACGGAAGTTCTTTATTAAGAAGTGCCTTGTGGAAGGCAAAAGAGCATCTTTCCTCACATCCCTTAATTTTGAGTTGGCGCATTAGCGCTTCCTCATCTACTCTAATTCCCATAGAAGAAAGTTCAAGAGGAATATCAAGCACGGGATAGTAAACTATTATATCTCCGTTTAGTGACCAGTCGTCATAGTCAGGGGCTCTACCATCGTGCGGTTTACCTGATTTAAGTGCGCCACCGATTTGCATTATAAACACTGCACCACACTCTTTTGCAATCGCCTTCTCTCTTTCTTTACCGGTAAGAGTTGGGTATTTATCTTCGAGTTCTTGTGAAGTGATAAAGGTGATTTCATCAGGGAGCATTTTGCCGACAACATCATATTCACCGCATATGTAATCTTCGGTGTTTTTAAGTGCGGAATATATTGCTCGAACGATTTCTTTAAGAGTTGACTCGGTGCGTTGCTCTTTGGAAATGATTTTTTCCCAATCCCATTGGTCAACATACATCGAATGGATATTATCGGTATCCTCATCACGACGAATAGCGATCATATCGGTATAAAGTCCCTCACCGATTTCAAAACCGTAATCTCTTAATGCCATTCTCTTCCATTTTGCAAGAGAATGAACAATTTCAAGTTTTGCACCTGAAAAAACATCGAAACTAACAGGGCGCTCAACACCGTTTAGGTTATCGTTAAGTCCGCTTTGCGAATCAACGAACAAAGGTGCGGAAACTCTTGTTAAATTCAGCGCCTCGGCAAGTGATCTTTCAAAATAATCTTTGAGTTTTTTTATTGCTATTTCGGTATCCTTGACACCGAGTGATGACTTATATCCTGCTGGAATAAAAGATGCCATTTTTCTCTCCTTTGCTTTAATAAAGGGTTTTTATCTTATAAAGTATAGCACAAACGAATTCTATTTTCAAGTCCCGCACGCAATTTATTTAAAATATTCGCAATTTATTTTAATATACTTATATTCTATTGACAAGAAAGAAAATGTATGCTACAATATATATGTGCAAAATAACCAATAAAGGAGTTCTTTATGAGAAAATTTCTACACATTTTTATATTTACTCTCATTTTTGCGGTAATGCTATGCGTTAGTGTTAGCGCTGAAACCTGGACTGATACTGACGGAAGGACTTGGACATTCACTAAAAATGATACAGATCTAACCGCCACAATTACAGGTGCAAATCTTAAAACAGGAGAGGAGCGCACTTCGGAACTTAATATTCCTGCCAAAGTTTTTGTTGGCGAAACGGAATACACAGTTACCAAAATTGGCGCAAGTGCGTTCAAGTGCGGTTCTGACTACAAGTCGGGCGATACCTATCTTGCAAAGAAGTATTTCGGTCATGTTACTATTCCGAATACTGTCGTTGAGATTGGAAACTATGCTTTTGAATACTCCGCTATTTACGGCGAACTCAACATTCCTGAAAGTGTTACAAAGATTGGAGAATATGCATTTAGAGGTTGTGTAGGCCTTGATACTGTTAATTACTCCAAAACAATGGATTCTATCCCAGTAGGTTGCTTTGACAACTGCAAAGCACTTGTTAAATTCGAAACCGAGGGTGTTATCAAGAAT
>JAZNJK010000032.1:0-2805 GCA_045578005.1 Eubacteriales bacterium
TCCGACTTCCTATTTTTGTGCAAAATGCCTTGACAGCTCATATGAGGTGTGATATTATAATATTACAAAAATATTTTATAATGGGTGTCGAGCCACTCGACCCCGCAAGGAGAAATTTTTATGAAAAAGAGGCTACTTTTAGTTGTGGCTATGATGGCTCTTTTGTGTTGCCTGTTCGCACTTAGCGTTTCGGCGGCGAATGTTGAGGTTGACGGTGTTTATTTCACCACCACCGACAACGCCTCCGCCTACGAGGGATACGACGGAACGGCAAGTGTAAACACAAGCAACAAAACTGCTACTGCCGAGATTGCCACAATCCCAAGCACCATTACGGTAGGTGGAAAAACCTATGTCGTAAACAAAATTGACAACGATGCGTTTGCCGGAAACAAAACGGTAAAGGAAATCAGAATTTTGAGCAAGTATATTACCGCTATTCCATACGGTATGATTGCAAACACCTATAACGGTGCGCTTGAAAAAATCTTTATTGATTTTTCAATTATCACATCGGTTGCTCAAGCGGGACTCAACCCCTCAGATCAAACAAACGGAAACAGTCCTAAGGTAAACAATTTTTATTACTATGATGCCGATGCGTTTATCGCTGACGGCAGTGAGGTTAAAATCACCTCTCCTAACTTTGCAAGCCTAACAAGCGTTGGACAGGCGGCATTTCAGGGTGCGCAGTTTGAAACGCTTATAGTTCCTGCAAGTGTTTCCCTTTCTTCGCAGTGCTTCAGAATGGTTCAGGCTACTGAGATTATCATTAAGGGTGATCGCACATCTATTCCAGGCTACTCATTTGCTCATTGCACAAATCTAATGAAATTGGTTGTTGAGTCAAGAAACCTTCAAACCATCAGTGGCGCTGCATTCTGCACTGACCGAACAGGATTAACCGACAAAATGTGTGAACTTTACATTGATATGTCAAAGGTTACAAAAGTTGAGGGTTCTGCATTCAGTTTCGGTTCAAGATACGACTCGGGTTGCACAACTGTTCAATGGTATAACCTTGAAGGCGAAAAGATTGTTGACCTTTCAAGCGCAGTAACTCTTAATGATGAATGCTTTGCAAGTTCAAACATCGGCTCGGCTTACATCATTTGGCCTAAGGCTTTGTCCTATATTGGAAACCAAGCGTTTAGAAGATGTAACATTAATCAAGTTGCTGTAATAAACGGTGCGGACGGTGCAAAAATCGTCATAAATAATTATACTTTGAGTTCGGACTACAACAACTTCACAGGTGTTGTTTTTAACAAGAATGTAACGAAAATCAACGACGCAACCTTCCCAAATGCGACATTTGCTGTTTTGCTTGCCGATTCAGTTGAAATCACCACAAGCAACTTCGTTTCTTCTTCTACTCCTCTTTACTGCAAACAAATAACTAATAAAACATCGTTTAACAAGTTTGAAATCGCAACAGGAACTCCTTTATGCTACGGTGTTTGCGGATATGGTGCTGATGTTAAATTTGCTGACACAACATCACTTGTCCTCGGAACATTCAATCATACCGAAAACGAGGGCGCACCTACAACACCATCTTGCACAGTTCCTGCGGGTGTTGAATATCGTTGCT
This sequence comes from Eubacteriales bacterium, assembly GCA_045578005.1. Taxonomy (GTDB): domain Bacteria; phylum Bacillota; class Clostridia; order Oscillospirales; family CAG-272; genus RGIG2000. Next base: position 1,595 of record JAZNJK010000032.1, read on the forward strand.
CGCTATGCGACTCCTTCATTCGTTATGAGGAAACAGCGCCTGCTCCCGGACATACATATGATGAAAATGCTCCTGATTCAGTTGACGCACTTACCTGCACGACAAACGAAATTAAGCACTACACCTGCTCCGCCTGCTCCGAGAAGGTTTCTGTTGTAACTGCATATGCGGCGGGACACAGCTACACAATCCTTTCTTATCCTGTTGTATCAGTTCCCGGCTCTGAGGGTATAAAGAGATTTACCTGCTCCAACTTTGGCGGTACATGCGGTGACTACTACGAATACGCATACCGTTTAAATCCCGACGATCAAGATGTCCGCATCACAATGAATGACGGAACAAAACTCGTTATCAAGGCAAAAGATATTCTCAAATTTGACATAACCGAAGTTGATAATATTTATAAATGCAGAGTTTACAACGGTTCTATTAAGGGTTCATTCGTTGTAGACGGCGTGACTTACAGCACATCTAATGTAGTATCAATGTCATTCCCTTACGGTATAACTCAAATTGATCAAAGCTTCGTTGGCGGATACAAAAACATAAAAACAATCGACCTAACCGACGCGTGTGATGTATCTCTTCCTTCCACATTTAGAGATAACGGAAGTGTTGTTGAAGTAATTCTCGGTAATGGCGTAAAACTTATGGGCGATTCATTTAGATACATCAACTCGCTATCTATTATTAGAATTGCAGATGGTGCAACAGTTGTGTTCCCATCGGGCGCAAATGTATTTAACGATTTTAGAGGTCTTGATAAAATCATCATCGGTAACGGTGCAAATGTTCGTTTTGAAAGAAACACAACATTTAGTTGGAACGGTTCTACCACAAGAAGGCTTAATGAAATCGTAATCGGTGACAATGCAACAGTTTATTTCGGTTACAGAACATTTAACGGCGAACAGAATCTTGCTACAATCACATTTGGTGAAAACGGCAACTACACCTTCGCATCAGAATGTTTCCAAGGCGCACCTCTTACAGCGCTTAACATTCCTGCAAGTTCTACTGTTACTTTTGACGGAACTGGCGCATTTAAGAACTGCGCATCGCTTGAAAGTGTTTGGCTACCTGCAAATGTAACCGAGGTTAAGAAGGACACATTCTACGGTTGCACATCACTTTCCAAAGTGGCACTCTTGGGTGCTACCACCATTGGCGAGAACGCATTTAATGCGACAAGCAATGTTGCACTTACA
>JAZNJK010000033.1:0-3036 GCA_045578005.1 Eubacteriales bacterium
ATATATATTATATCACATTTATATCAGTTTGTCAAGTGTTTTTGAAAAATAATTAAAAATTTTTTATAGTAGTCTGTCCCACTACTACACAAATAGGAAAGGGGCGATTGCTCGCCCCTCTCGGTTATTGTTTTACTGTCAGTCTGTACCCGTCTTTTCCGCTAATCTTGCGCTTATGGGTATATTCAAATTCGTGTGTGTTGTTGTCCTTGTCAACAATCGTGAACACTCTTTCGGTCACTCGTTCCACCACTCTCGGCACTTTATAGTCGGTGTTCCATTCGCAACCTCGCGCCACACACTCGGCAAGGATTTCGCACTCGATTTCGCTGTCGGCAAGTGCGGTGTGTTCTTCGATAAATTCGGTGTTACCGCTGATATATCGGTAAACCGCTTCGGCAGTTGTGGAATAGTTGCCACTCTCGGTGAACAGTTGGTGTTCCTCGCAAAAGTCTTTGTACTCTTGTGTGTTGGCAATCTTTTCCATTACATAACCGCGTATATCGTGGACTTTCACACTGTCAAAGGGATTGATGGTCTTAAACCAATCACAGTTAAATTCAAAAACCTTTTCATCAAATGCGCTATTGTAGGCATAGGCATCGGTGATTTCAAATTCCACAATGTCGCGGTAAAGTTGTTGGGTGAAGTAGCCCCACTTTGTCAGGTTGGCTTTGCGCGCCCTCATTCGGTTGATGTATAACTCGCGCTTGTTAGCATAATAAGCGGTGGTGAACAACATAAAATTGTGCCACACTTGCTCGATTACGCTATCCCTTTTTAGCAGGACTTTGCCCTCGTCGGTGTTGTAAACCACATAACCGCCATTATAACAAAATGGCTTTTCAAGGTTTGCGGTTTCGGTGTCATAAACCAAAACATTCATTTTCTTTTTTTCCTTTCTACCATAGGGGATACACCTCTGTTCCCTCTCGGTAATACTATTATAACATATTTTTCGGCATTTGTCAAGGGGTTTTGCAAAACTTTTTTTATTTTTTTTGAAAAAAGGCATAGTAGTCTACCCCACTACTACGAGGGAAAAGAAAGACAAGAGGGTTGCCCCTCTTGTCCTCTTGTCAGGCTTTCGCCTTTTGAGCCTCGTGCTCGGCTTTCGCCTTTGCCCTCTGCTCGCGCATAGCCTTGTCTTTGGCAATCTTGCGCTCTTTGTCGGCTTTGGCTTGTGCCGCCTTTTCTGCCTTTGCGGTTACGCTCTCGGCATACTGTTGCGCGATACCATAGCCGTCATAGGCTTCACCATCATCTCGGCTACCCGTAGGGACTTTGATTGTGATAGTGATAAATTCCTCGTTCCCCTCACTGTCAAGTGTAGGGATAGCGATTTCGTTGGACTTAACGCGCAGGACTTCTTCACCCTGTCCGTCAAGCCATTGGCTCACCATTTCGGTGAACTTTGCACGCAATTCTTCGTGCAACACTTTTTTCGTTTTAGCCATAGTGCTTGTTACCTCACTTTCTTTTTTGGTACATATATATTATACCACAAATTTTATAATTTGTCAAGTCTTTTTTGAAAAAAATTTTTATTTTTTTGAAATTTTTTTATAGTAGTGTACCCCACTACTACATTTGGCAAAAGGAAAAGGGGACAAGTCCCCTCAAAGTGTTTTGCTTTCACTTACAAAGTATTTTGCATTATAAGTGTCTAACAATTCTTTGACCGCAATGCTTTCCTTTTGGGTTGCACAATAACAGTTGAAGATTGCATATTCGCCAACGCCCTCAATATAGTTATGTGGTATGTTTTTCGCTTTCAAGTTGTAGTGTAAGACATATGCCCATTTTCCGTGAACAGTACATTCTACTTTCCATAGACGGTCTTTCCGTTTCTTTTGCTCTACAATCTTAACAACATATACACCAATAAGATTGGCTATGCCGATGATGAGAGCCTTCCAAAATAAACCCAGCCCGTCAGCCGTCATATACACCACTACAATGGTATACAAGCCGTAGGCGACCGCGTTGATGATAGCCGCCGCCCACGCGCCACACTTAATCGTGGCGATACTCTTTACTGTTTGAATGATGACATTTGCAACATTCAACAAGACAAACACTAACAAAAATGCGGACAATTCAAAACCAAACCAATTCATAATTATTTTTCCTTTCGTTTACTGTACCTATATTATACCACATTTTTAATCATTTGTCAATACCTTTTTGAAAAAAAGTTAAAAAAATTTTTATTAAATTATAGTAGTCTACCCCACTACTATCCTCTCGCAGAAAAAGAGAGGGACTATTGCCCCTCTCCGTTTTTAGTTAGGCGGTGGGCAAGGAATATTCCTTGACCGCACCCTTGCCCTTGACCTTGCGCTCACCCATTACAAGTTTCTTCTCGTTGACGAGTTGGGTGCAGAGGGAAGAAGCCTTTTGGGTGGATACCGACAGGGCAGTGCCGAGTTCGCTTGCGACCATAGCACCGTTGGCGGTGATGGTTGCGAGGATTTGTTCCTTGATGCCCTCATTGGCTACCTGATTGGGGGATTGAGTGGTCTTGCGCTTTGCGTTGCGCTCGTCGAGTTTTGCGAGCATTTCTTCTGCCCAAGTTTTGGTGATTTCGTTTGCGGTTCCGTTTGCTACGAGGGTGAGTACCTCTCTTTGGGTGGGGGCTTTCTTTTCTGCCATAGTTTTATTTCCTTTCTGCTTTGTAGAGGTTGCATCTCTTGATTACATATATATTATATCACATTTTTTGTGATTTGTCAAGGGGTTTTTCAAAAATTTTTCAAATAAATTTTCTAATTCTTTTCGCGCTCACACCCTCTGCCCTCTGCGCATAGGGTTTAGGACGATTTATTCCGCGCTCCCCTTGACACTATTATTATATCATATTTTTGCCCATTTGTCAATAGTTTTTTGAAAAAAAATAAAAAAATTTTTTATTTTTTTTTCGTAGTAGTGTACCCCACTACTATCCCCCGATTGGGAAAGGGGTGGTTGCCCACCCCTGTTAATTATTGCCAATTTTCTCTTAAATGTTTTCTAAATGCTTCTCTGAAATCATAG
>JAZNJK010000034.1:0-26015 GCA_045578005.1 Eubacteriales bacterium
CAACTGCGTCGCAACCTTGCCAAAATCATCTAAAAATACATCGGTTTAAGGTGCTTTGCATTTTAGAACGAGCCAAAAGGCTTGTATTCAAGGCAAAATTTTGCCGATATATAAAAATATTTCAAAAAATTTTAACACAGAAGACGGGGCTTTTGTCCGTTCCAAAACTGGTTCGTTCCATTCCCGTCAGGCATAGAATACATGACGAATGGGAGGACACTATGTTTAATAAAATTTCAATCATTTCCGCTATTGTTCTTATGGTGCTTGGCATTATGGGAATTGGCGTATTTGTGGCTATGTTTATTTTTGGTGAAGGTGTGGGAAAATTTGTCCCTGCGCTTATTGTTTCGCTAATTTTAGTTATAGTATCAGTGCTTGATATGACTGTATTTAGAGTTAAACTATCAAAAATTGACAATAAAAATAAATCAACTAACGAGGCAGAAAAATGAGCATTAAGGTAATGAGTTTTAATTTGAGATATGACACTCCACACGACGGAATTAACAGTTTTACAAACCGTATTCCCAAGGTGCTTGATGTTATTAAGAGCGAAAGTCCCGATATTATCGGTTTTCAAGAGGTAACGGACTCTATGCGCTACCGTCTTTATCGCCTACTTGACGGATATTTGTTCGCAGGTTGCGGTAGGGATTGGAACTATCACGGGGAGTCGATGCTTATTGCCTACAAGCCCGACATATTTGAACTTATAAAGTGTGAGAATATTTGGCTATCCGAAACACCAAATGTCCCAGGCTCTCGCTACGGTGGTGACCATAGCGGTTGTTCAAGAATGTTCACTCAACTACTTTTGAAACATAACGATATTGAAAAGCCGTTTACATTTATCAATACACACCTCGACCACGAGGGTAAAAACGGTCGTATGCTTGAATCGACTCAACTTTGCAAGGCGATTTCACAACTTGACGGTCACTTTGTTTTGACAGGTGACTTCAATGCTAACCCAAGCGACCCCGAAATTAGACACATCACCGAGTCTTTAACCGATAAAAACGCTATTGATTGCACCGCTGATATTGAGCCGACCTTCCACAACTTCGGAAGACTTCCAAAGGAAGAGTGTGTTAAGATTGACTATATCTTTACAAGCGGAAAATGTGAAAAATCCTACAAAGTCGAGGACGAGGCAAAAGACGGAGTTTACTACTCCGACCATAACGCAGTTGTGGCATATATCAATCTTGACTAATAAAACAAAAAGCAGTCTTGGGACTGCTTTTTTATGTTGTTATTTTATTCTGTTGCTTTGAAGTTATAGATAGGTTTTATGCGAAGAAGGATATCGGCGGTGGGGACAATTTGCGCCATTATTGTGTCTATGCTCTTATATGCCATTGGGGATTCATCAAGGGTGGAGCGAACGACACAGGTAGAGTAAATTCCTGCCATTTCCTTTTCATATTCTTCCATTGTCAAGCGGTGGAATGCGCTTGAACGGGACATAAGTCTTCCTGCACCGTGTGGGGCGGACTGATTCCACTCATCATTTCCTTTACCCATACAAATTAGCGCACCATCACGCATATTGATAGGGATAAGGAGTTTTTCGCCTTTTTTGGCACTTACTGAGCCTTTACGGAGCACCATTCCGTCATAGTCGATATAGTTATGAGTTGTATGGAACGACTCTTTAACTTCAAATCCCATACCCTCAACTATTATCCTTGCCATTGCCTCACGGCTACGAAGAGCAAATTCTTGACAAATTTTCACATCGTGAAGGTAGTTTTCCATACTCTCGCCTTCAAGATAGCAAAGGCTTGGGGCAAGGGGTGGCTTTTTATCCGCCCATTCCTTATCCATTTTTTTGATAGTTTTTTGGATAAGTGCGCGTCTTTCATCTTCCTTATATTCGGTAATAATTCTATCGCGCTCGGCATAGTATTCCGCTCTACCTTTTAAAATTTCGACAGCCTCATTTTGATAAAATTCCGCAACCTGTGTGCCGAGAGAACGGCTACCCGAATGGATAACGAGGTATTTGTTTCCGTCCTCGTCCTCATCAACTTCGATAAAGTGATTTCCGCCACCGAGTGTGCCAAGAGAACCTTTTAGGATTTTGAACTTTTTTAGGTGCGAGTAGCATTTTAGCCCTGTTATATCAAACTCCTCAATCGGTTTATCCCACACATCGCGTCCGCTTGGGATAGTATGCACAAGGGCATCGAGTGTTGGAAGGTCAATATCGATCTTGCCGAGAGAAACCGTAAACATTCCGCAACCGATGTCAACACCAACCATTGCGGGAATGATTTTATCCTTTATTGTCATAGTTGTTCCAACAGTTGCGCCTGTTCCCATATGGACATCGGGCATTATGCGGATTTTTGACTCTGCAAGTGCCTCGTGATTGCACATTTCGGTAATTTGCGCCCTTGCACCGTCATCTATTTCGTTGGTGTAGCAAAGGGCGGTATTGTATTTTCCTGTTATTTCTATCATATAATTTCCTCTCTCTAAAATCGGCTATGTTTTCGTTAGATACAACTTCATTTTATCACACCGAAAAAGAAATTTCAATATTTTGCGCCCATTTGTTGACACTTATGTTATTTAATAGTATAATATTTATGATTATGCAAGGGGGGTGATTTTTTTGCAAAAGACGGGTAGACGCACAATTTCAGAATTTGACAAAATGGCGCACACGCCTGTTTCAAGGCTAATTATCTCGCTTGGAATTCCGACGACAATTAGTATGCTTATCACTAACATTTACAATATGGCTGACTCATATTTTGTGAGCCAAATTTCGCTTAGTGCGGGGGGAGCGACAAGCGTTGTTTTCGGTCTTATGGCGATAATTCAAGCGTTTGGGTTCACCTTCGGTCACGGCTCGGGAAGTCATGTCAGCCGTCAACTTGGCGCAAAAAATCCCGAAAAGGCGAGTGAGTATACCTCTACTGCGTTTTTCGCCTCTGCCCTTTGCGGTGTTTTGATTATGCTTTTCGGCATTATATTTATCGAACCGCTTATGCTCCTTTTAGGTAGCACGGACACGATTTTACCTTATGCAAAAGAATATGCTCTATTCATTCTTATCGCCTCTCCGTTTATGACATCGAGTTGTGTCCTTAACAATGTTTTAAGATACGAGGGCAAGGCAAAACTTGCGATGATAGGTCTTACATCGGGCGGTATTCTTAACATAATTCTTGACCCTGTGTTTATTTTTGGGCTTAATATGGGCGCAATGGGGGCAGGAGTTGCAACCGCAGTTTCTCAATGCGTTTCGTTTGGAATTTTGCTTTCGATTTTCCTACTTGGCAAAACGCAAAGTAAAATTAGTATAAAATTGATTTCGAAAAAACTCTCAACACTCGGAGATATTATAGTAACAGGACTTCCAAGCCTTGCAAGACAGGGGCTTAGCAGTGTTTCTACAATGGTGCTTAACTTCTCGGCTAAACCGTTTGGCGATGTTGCAATTGCTTCTATGGGGTATGTGGGACGCACATCACACCTCATATTCAGCGTTGGACTTGGAATTGGTCAAGGATTTCAACCTGTTTCGGGATTTAACTATGGAGCAAAGCGCTACTCCCGTGTAAAAAAAGGCACACTGTTTACTCTTGCGTTTGGCACAGGGTTTATCGGTCTTGTTTCGGCAGTTTGTTTCGCACTTGCGCCTCAAATAATCTCGATTTTTAGAAAAGAGGTGGAAGTTGTTACTCTTGGCTCGCTTGCGCTTAGGGTTCAATGTATTGCGCTCGTTTTCTTTCCTATTGCCGTCGTTGCTACCATGCTTTTTCAAAGTATTGGCAAGAGCGGGCGCGCACTATTCCTTTCGTGTTTGCAGTGCGGGGGTATATTTATTGTGCTATGCCTTATTTTACCGAAATTTTTCGATGTGAACGGAATTATCGTGTCGCAACCACTTGCTTATACAATATCATCACTTGTGTCGCTACCGATGACAATTTCCTTTCTTAAACACTTGCCCCCTGACGAGGTGAACGATAATGAAGATTGATTTACATAACCATACAAACTACTCCGACGGTCACAAAACGCCCCTCGAACTTGTTCAAATAGCGAAGGAAAACGGGGTTGATGTTTTCGCACTGACCGACCACGACAGCGTTTTTGGGTGCGAGGAAATCCAAAAATATGCAAAAATGTGCGGTGTGCGTGTGATAAACGGAATGGAACTTTCTTGCGATTATGAGGGGGAGAGTGTGCATATTGTATGCCTTTTTAAGAACAACATTGTTCCGTCCTCGCTAATAGAATTTTCGAACACATCACGCACAAAACGAAATGAACGAGCAATAAAAATGCTTGAAAAAATCCGTGATGAATATGGTGTGAAAATTGACACGGAGTCGATATATCGCTCAAATCAAGTGATTACAAGAGCGCATATGATGGAAAATTTGCTTGAAAATAACGACATTTCCTTGGAACTTGCAAGGAAGTATGCCTCAAAGGAGTCGCGTGGGTATGTGCCTTTTTCAAAAACGACTGTTGATGACGGTCTTGCTCTTGCAAGAGAATGCGGTTGTTTTTGCATTTTTGCGCACCCGTGTCTTATTAAAAATCAAGACAATGTTGAGAAGATTTTGCAATTTGGATTTGACGGAATTGAAGTTATATATCCAAGCAAGAAAAACGACGAGGGAAAATACCGCGCGCTTGCCAAAAAGTTTGGAATTTTGCCATCGGCAGGCTCGGACTACCACGGAGATGAGTCACATGCGGACATTGGCACTTGCACACTTGACTATGATGAATTTGAGCCGATTGCAAAGAAAATCGGTTTTGAAATTTGAGGTATAAAAATGATATTTGAGAATGTAAAATTTGATAGAGCCTTGCCTGTTTGGGCGGTAAACGACGAAATGAACACAACCATTGCGTTTAGATGCGAGGTTTCAAAAAGAATTGCCACTTTGCGCATAGCGGGACAAAGCACTTACGAGATTTTTGTAAACGGAAACTTCGTTTTTCACGGTCCGTCAAGGGCGGGACGCGGTTTTTTCCGTGTTGACGAGGTTGATTTAACTCCGTTTCTCACAAGCGGAAGTGACGAGATTATCGTGCTTGTTTCTGGATACCGTTGCAGTAGTTTTTACCTAATGAAAGAACATTCGTTTTTATGTGCCGAGGTTGTTTCCTTAGGTGAGGTTTTGAGCGCGACAGGCCGTTTTGGTTGGAGTGCGCACAAATACACTCAAAAGGTGCAAAAGGTGGAACGATACGGTTTTCAGCGCCCGTTTGTCGAGGTGAACGATTTTACGAGCCTTTCCCCGCTTGAACTTGGTCAAAATGCGCCTCTTTGCGTTATAGATATAGGCAATTTTATCGCACGTGAGGTGTCTTATCCTGACTTTGATTTTGAGGAGCATTTTAGCATTTTAGATGTTGGTGATGTTACGATTTTAGATACTCCACGCACTTTTTCGCCGTGGTGGCTCGATAGAATTGGCAAAAGTTGTGACGGTTTTGAACCGAGCGAACTCGAAATTGCATCAAGCAAGATCGCATCTTCTCTTGAAACTGTTCCGGTAGCGAGAGAAAAGTCACTTGCGCTTAAACCATATACATATGCTACGATTTCGATGAAATGCAACCTAACGGGACTTGTGAAATGCGAACTTTTCGCAAATGAGGACACCGACCTTGTTTTGACCTTTGACGAGGTGCTTCAAGACGGAAAAGTCGATTTTGCCCGTGGGGAGTGTGTGAATTGCCTTGTTTTCAAGTTGTCGGGCGGTAAAAAATACACGCTTATTACTGCTGAGCCGTATACCTTTAAATATATGAGCATTTTCGCCCTTGGCGGTAGCGTTAAAATCGACTCACTCGGCATTATTAGAACGGACTTTAACAAAGGCGAAATTATAAAAAGTCTTCGCCCCGATGCCGATGAGCAAATCAAACGCATTTATGAGGCGGGAGTTGAAACATTTAGACAAAACACTTACGATATTTTTATGGATTGTCCGTCAAGAGAGCGGGCAGGTTGGCTATGCGACAGTTTCTTCACTTCTCGTGTTGAGCATTTGATGAGTGGCAAAAGCACGGTTGAGCGCGCATTTCTTTCCAACTTTATGATGGAAAAAGAGTATTTATACATTCCAAAAGGTATGATACCTATGTGTTATCCTGCCGACCACACTGACGGAAACTACATTCCGAACTGGGCGATGTGGTATGTGCTTGAACTTCAAGAATACCTAAAAAGGACGGGTGATGTGTCGTTTGTTTCATCGGTCAAGGATAAAATTTACGCACTTTGCAACTTCTTTAAGGGGTTTGAAAACTCCGACGGACTTCTTTGCCGTCTTAAAGGTTGGGTGTTTGTTGAATGGAGTGAGTGCAACCATCTCACGCAAGATATAAACTATCCGACAAATATGCTCTACTATATGTTCAAAAACGCAATTTATGAACTCTACGGTGATGAAAAATTCAAAAACGAGGCTTTGGCATTAAAGGAAACTATCCGTAAAAAGTGCAAGGGCGAAATGTTCTTCTTTGAAAATGCCAAAATTGATGAAAACGGAAACGAAGTAATAAGCGGTAAAGTGACCGAAACTTGTCAATACTACGCATTTTACACGGGTGTTGCAACTATTGAGAGTGATAAGGCACTTTGGGACACGCTTGTCCGTGATTTTGGTTCGGGACGAAAGAAAAACAACAAGTATCCCGATGTGTATTTTTCAAATGCGTTTATCGGCAACTATCTTCGCCTTGACCTACTCAAAAATGCAGGACTTTACGACACGCTTGAAGCGGATATTCGTGGATATTTCGACTATATGGCGCTTGAAACAGGCACTCTTTGGGAAAATGACACATCGAGAGCAAGTTGTAACCACGGCTTTGCGTCGCATGTCCTTGTTTGGCTTGATGTCCTCGGTTATCTAATTTAAAAACAAAAGGAGATTTCTTAGGAAATCTCCTTTTTGGTTTGATTGTAGGTTATCCCCAGTAGCCGAGGTCGGGCTTTGGCTTGGAGAAAAGCGTTATGGGCTTATTTTCAAAAAGTTCATTTGCGTTGCGAACAAAGTCCTCATCTACAATGGCACGGTCACGAAGGATTGTGCCTGTTTGGTAAGCAATTTCATAGAGCCACGCACCGCTATATCCGATTTTATTAAGTTCCAAAATGATTTCTTGCCAATCGTTTATGCCCTCACCGGGTAGCCAGTGACGCTCATTTACTCTATCGTAATCGGACACATGAAGTGTGATGATTTTGTCGCCTACTGTGCGAATAAAGTCGATATTTTCTTCCGCCAAGAGGTGATTTGTATCGAAGCATACGCGAAGATTTTCGTTTGCGCTGATAAGTTCCAAAATATCGCTTGAATCTCTGCCGAGGCATGTGCGCGGAAGGTCCTCAACGCATATTATAGCGCCCCTCTCCTTTGCGTAAGTTGCAAGGATGTTTAGGCTATTTTTCGCACACTCCATACGGCTTTTTCTATCATTTTCCTCAATCGGCTCACCGCTTGCGTGAATGATGAATTTATCAATGCCGATGCCTGTCGCCTTATCAATGATGCTCTTTAAATATTCTATGCTCCTTTCGGCAAGGGCGGGGCTTGATATATCAATTTCCGCAAAGGGGCAGAACGGAAGGTGGAAGGAATAAAGTTCAATACCGTATTTTTCGCTCCATTCCTTTATCTTATCGTAATCATAGGCATCAGTTTCCTCTTTACCTCTTGAAATTTCCATGCAAGTAATCCCCGCTTTTTTATATGAAGCGAAAAGTTCCTCCGTAATCGGCACAGCGGTTGAAAGACCTATTTTGAACATTTTATATCTCCTTTTTCGTGATGATTTCATTTATCATTTCACTGTAAAAACTGTCACTATGTGCCTTTTTAACGAACTTTCGATTTGAATTTTCGTTTAACTCAAAGTAGTTTGCGCCTGTTTGAGCATCAACACGGGCATCAATACTAACGGTTGTGTAACCCGCCTTTTCTTCATCACCGATTATCGCCATAAGGACAAGCATTGGGTCCCACGATTCTCTACCGCCACCTGAGCCGTGGTCGTTTAGTGCTTGCCATAGGTAGTCATTCTTATCAAGGGTATCGCCTGTTATGAGTCTTGAACCGATTTCCCAACCGAGAAATGTCATTGGGCAAGGGCATTTTTCAAGGACTGCTGACGCACTCTCTCTTGCTTCCTTATGTCTTGCAAGGTTGTATTCCTTACCGCCTTGCTCGTCCCATTTTCCGCCCATTATCCAAATTTTTTCTACCTTTTCTTTGAAAAGTTCCATTCCTGTTTTTGGCGAAATGTCATCGCCCTCACTAAGTAGCGCTTCACAAAGTGAGTTCAAAAATCCTACTTCCAAAATCTCCACCTTGTCCTTTGCGTTTGCAAGGATTTTGCGGTAGAGTCTTGGTGAATGCTCGGCATCGTCATTTGTTTTATCGGGAGCATATTGAGCCAAACGAGATTGATAACGCGCCTCAATTTTGACATGCTTGACATTCCTATCAACTCCAACAGGGACGCAAACTCCCTCTTTGTTTAAAAATCCGTAAACAGATGATGCGCTATTTTCGTCCCAAGTATTTACACATACTCCGTCGAGCGAGATTTTACCCGCCCTATGATATACTGAAAGAATACGAAGGGCAACGCAGTCGTCACAGTCCTCGCCCCAGTCAGTTCCAAAAATAAAATGTCTCATATTTTTCCCCATAAATTAGATTTTCACATTATTTGCAAGCCACTTGGCAACACCGTCGTTTTCGTTGCTTTCGATGATACCTGTGGCTATTTTTTTGAGTTCTTCATCGGCATTTGCAACCGCATAAGATTCGTTTGCTATTCTAAACATTGACATATCGTTTACTCCGTCGCCAAAGCACACAATTCTACTGCAACCGAGCAAACATGCAAGATATGATATGGCATTTGCCTTTGTTGCCTGTTTAGGATGGATTTCAAGCCACCACGCATCACTATATTGTTCTTTGTAAAGGACGCATTGATAGTCGTTTTTTAGTTCATCGTAAATTGGGCGCAATTTTTCCTCTTCTTCTATGCACACAAAGTGGAAAATTTCGCCATTTTTAAGTTCATTTTCGCACACAGGGTGCTTTCTTTCGTCCTCACTGTGTTCGAGGATAAATTCAAGTTCGCCCTGACTCAACTTTTCGTGGACATAGGAAAAACATTCTTGCCCGTCAACATAGGCATAAACGAGGGGATATATTCCGTGGGAAATTATCGCATCAAGAATTTTTTCGCCCTCATCACCGTGGAAGCGGTGGAGTAAAATTTGTTCCCCTGTATCGTTGTTTTTAAGAAAAGTTCCGTTATAAATAACACTTGGCGCATTGGGAACAAGACCGCACAAAACGGGTTTTGCACTAACATATGAGCGTGCGGTGGCATAGGTAAACAAAACTCCCTTTTGCATAAGGTTATTTATCGTTTCGAGCGAAAATTGGGAGATTGTTTTATCGTTTCTTAAAAGTGTTGCGTCAAGGTCGGTGACATATAGGGTTTTAACCACGGCGCTTTCTTCTTTCCCAGTAACGGACACCGTCATCAAAATCCATTCTTGATAGTCGTCTTGCGTTTTCGGCGGGGTCAGAAAGGTCAAGGTCATATGTAGGATGTCCAAGTCCAAAATACACATACCAACCATTCTCTTTCTCAAACTCAACCGTTTTTAGATTATAGCAACTGCGGAAGGCGAGTTGCTCAATCTTTTCGACGCTTTTTGGAATTACGATGTGTTCAAGTCCTTGACAGTGTGCAAACGCACTCTCACATATTTCATCAGCATCGTCGGCAATAGGCAAATATTTAAGGGAATCACAACCATCAAATACGCCCTCGCTAACAGGGTCAACTTTTGTCACTTCGGCAAGCGATTTGCATCCTGAAAATGCGTAAGGTGCAACATACGCAAATCTATCGTTAAAGGTCGCCTTTTTAAGCGAACTGCAATCAACAAATGCGCCCCAACCGATAACCCTAACGCTATATGGGATGTCGATTTCTTCAAGGCTACAACAACCTATAAAGGCATTGCCCTCAATCTCGGCAATTGGCGTGCCTTCTAAATAATCCTCATCCTCGTAATCGGGAAATTCAAAGGTTTTAAGGTTTTTGCAGTATTTAAATGCGTGTTCACCTATCCTGCCGATGTAAATTCCGTCTACCTTTGCGGGGAGTTTAATACTCGTTACATCCTTATCGACGCAGTCAACAACGACATAGACATTTTCTTCCTCGTCAAGTCGAAGTATCAAATCTTCATATTCTATCTCTTTCATGATTTTCTCCTTTATGTTCCTGTTATTTGCGGTTTTTTATAAAGTCGTCGAGAATTTTTGAGGCTACCCAGTCGTTCATTTCGCCTGTATAGTGGATTAAATCCCAACGGAAGATATTTTTATCCCATGCATATTCATCGTAGAATGGGCATTCCTTCGGCTCGAAGGTTGAAGTCAGTTTTTGCTCGATGGCAAGTTCATCAAAAACTTGGTTTATATACTCCATTGATTGAAGATGAACGCCTGATGGGTCTTCCTTTAACATTACATCTTTAAACGGCAGTCTATGAAGGACAACAGGCACTTTATATTTTGAGCCGATTGCTCGTCTTAGTCCTGCGAAAAACCTCTTATATTCGGGTTTCAACTCCGCACGGAGTGACACAGGCTCAAACCTTGTTTCTTGCTCACCACCGCGCCAATGAAGTCCCACAAATTCGGGTTCGAGGTTGCAAACTTCAAGGTGTTTTCTAAGCAGTTTTAAGATATGGCAAGTGTAGGGATAAAGCGAAATATCAACATCACCGAGTTTTCCCGGAATAAGTTTTTTCTTTCTTCCCATCTTCCACATTCCAAAAAGACCCTGTGAGCCGATTGCAATTTGAATGATGTATAGGTCGGGAAGATTTGCCTTATTGCCGTTATCAATCTCCGCTTGCCATCTTTTTGCAAGTTGGTTTGCGACGGAATAGGTGTTATCCTGTGTTTCGGCAAGATTCATTCCAAAACTTGTATAATGGCTAAACTTCAAATTTTCGGTATCGAATGATTGGTTTGGCTCACGGTTAAGTCCCCATACATTTTTAAGAGGCTCGGAAATTATATCTTCCTCTTTCATAGGCATTGCGTGTCCTACTGCGTTTGATTGACCGAAAAGCATAAAGATTGCTACTTTATTTCCCATATTTTTCTCCTTATTTATAAGCATTAACTTAAAATTAGTTTTAATTTTTAGTATAGTTTTATTTTACAACAAACCAAGAGCCTTTTCAAGTGAATAGGGATATTTTTGAAAAAATGGGAATATTGCACAAAAAAACCGATTTCCATTTGGTGATATCGCCAAAGAAAATCGGTTAATTTTACTGTTACTGCCTTACTCTTGGTTTGGCAAGTTTTGAATTTACCTCATAGAAAGATTTTACGACATTTACATATTTCATAGCCTCCGCTCCTTTTTCAAGGGTTAGGCGGTAAATATCAGGACCTTTTTGAATTTCGATATACTTGCCCGGTTTGAATGGTAATGAGGCAAATGTTACAATCGGCACTTCGATAGGCTCGATTTCAGGGCTATTTTTGTCGGACAAGGTAAATTTATCCTTATCAAGTGTCAAAACAGCCTCAAACACAGGCACGAATTTGCGCCTGTCAAAGTCAATCATCTCGACCCCTGTGTCGCATTTTAGCGTTTCTATCTCGCCATTTTTAACTCTTTCTTTCTCGGTTTCATATATCCACTTTGCCCAATCGGAAACATAGCGGATTTCCTCTCCAATTCCTTTTTCGTTATGGAGAAAACCGTAATCGTCACTTACTTGCTCATAGCCACATTCGGTGCAATATATTCTATTGCCCTCGGCTTTAATGGTAAACTCGCTCTTACAATGCGGACACATATAGAGGACATTTTCAAGTCCCTCAACATTACTTCCGTTTTTATACTTGATTTTGAGCGTTTCTTGCTCACGATAGGCATCAAAAAGCAGTGCCTCGCGCGCCCTTACTTTAACTTCATCTTCGGGAAGTGATTTTAGTTCATCTTTATCAAAAAGTTTATAAATATCGAGGTATGTGCGTCCTTTTCGCTTGATGCTTGACCATTTTGGCGTTACGAAATATGTGCCTTGTGTCCGAGCCATATAGACATCTACACCGAGCCATTTTAGGAATTTATATGTAGCATCGGGAATAGGTGTTGAAACACCGTCCTCACACATAAGACCCGCGGGATAAATTACAAGGATTTTGCCCTGATCTATGGCATTTTTCATCTTTTTAAGGTCGGTAACGGTTGTTTGAAACTGTTGCTTTGGAATGACCTTAATTTTAGTCATTATTCCCTTTACGGGAAGCGTGTTGTAAAAAGAATCACTAACGACAAAAGTCATAAGGCGCTGACTCGCCCCTATGAGATTTACGAAGTCAAGGGCTGCTTGGTGGTTTGCGATAATGACAAACGGACCTTTTTTGCCCTTTATTTCGTTTCTTCGCATCTTGCGTTTGAAAACCACCTTTGCAAAAAACCATGCTGCGATTTTAGTAATTCTATAAAGAAATCTACTTTGTTTTTTACGACTCATTTTTCTCTCCACCCTTTTATAAAGGTCATATTTATCTTATTTTAGCACAAATTTATCAAAATTTCAATATAATTGGCTAATTTTGTCGTTTTCGTGGGAGATGTGTTTGATTTTCGGCAAAAATCGGATTGATTTTTCATCTTTTTGCGTGTTTTAAATTGTAGATTGGTTTGATTATTTTTTGAATTTCGACGCTTGGGGAAATAAGGCGGACAATCTCTTCCATGGGTTTATATGCCATTGGACTTTCATCAATTGTTGACATATTCGCACTTGTAGTATAAATACCTTTCATTGTGTCCTTATATTCTTGCTCACTAAAAAGTTCCTTCGCCTCGGTGCGACTGAAAAGCCTACCTGCACCGTGCGGGGCGGAAAAATTCCAGTCTTCGTTGCCCTTGCCTATTGCGATAATGCACCCGTCACGCATATTCATAGGGATAAGGACAAGTTGACCTTTGTGTGCGGGAATTGCACCCTTGCGAATTATTCCGTCATCATCAATGAAGTTGTGCATTGTTTCAAATGAGTTTACAGTTTTGAAAATACCGAGGTGTTTTAAGATATCGTCGGCAATTTTTTTGCGATTTTTTATGGCGAACTGTTGGCAAATTCTCATATCGTAAAGATAGTCCTCACACTCTGCGCCCTCAAAATAGCAAAAATCGGCAGGCGTTTTTGTCCTTTCGGCAAACATTTTTGTTATGCGCTCATTCTCTTCATAAAGTTCTTCTATTTTGCCTTGCGCCATAAGTTTGTCGTGCGCTTCCTGTCTTGCTTTATCGGCTGAACTTTTACACGCCAAAACTGCCCTTTTTTGATAGATTTTAGCCACTTGTAGCCCTAAATTGCGTGACCCTGTGTGGATAATTAGGTATTTTTCGCCCTCTTCATCAGTGTCAATTTCTATAAAGTGATTACCACCACCGAGCGTGCCAAGTGAACGATATATGCGATCAAGGTCATCAAGGTCGGGAAAGCACCGAAGGGTTTTAATCAAGTCTACCTCGCTATACTGTGAGCGAAGATTTCCGCCTGTTGGAATGGTTTTTATTATAAATTCATCGAGCGATTTTAGGTCGATGTCGATTTTACCGAGGGGGACTGTGAGCATTCCACAACCGATATCAACACCGATTATGTTTGGGATAACTTTATTTCCCATTGTGGAAGTAAAGCCAACCACACACCCTGTGCCGATGTGCGTATCGGGCATAATTCGTATTTTTGCGTCCGCAAACGGTGGTTGTGCCATTATGGTATAGATTTGATTTATAACTACTCCGTCAACACTTTCGGCAAAAATTTTAAGATTTTGTGTCATAGTTTTCTCTCCTTTACTGTGTAGTGGCTTATCAATTAGTGATAAGCGAAAAAGCAAAAATGAGGGAATGTATTGCGATTGAGCCATATAAAAACGGCAAGCACTGTGTCGCGCTTGCCGTTGATTTGTTGATTATCTGTCAAGAATGAGTTTTGTGAGTTCAATAGGATCAACGATTTTGTCGCCCTTATAAACACGCATATTTCCCGAAGCAATCTCGTCAATGAGGATAACCTCGCCATTGTTATAGCCGAATTCAAACTTGATGTCCCAAAGGTCAAGTCCGATTGTTTTAAGGTCATCAGCAACTATCTTTGTGATAGCGAGAGTTTGCTTTTTCATGCTCTCGAACATTTCGGGAGTCATAACTTTAAGTGCGCTAAGTCCCTCACCTGTTACAAGTGGGTCACCTTTTGCGTCATTCTTGAATGTGCATTCAACATATCCGCCTTCAAGTGGTGTTCCGTCCTTGATGTATTCGCCATATCTACGGATAAAACTACCAGTAGCAACAAGACGGCAAATAACTTCAAGTCCGTTTCCGCCTTGTGCTTTACCAAAGCACTCCGCAGGAAGAACTTCCATTGTTGCGTTGTCAACATCTGCGTTTACATAGTGTGTCTTAATGCCCGCCTCTTTGAGAAGATCGAAGTAATAAACGGATGTTCTAAGGTTTGCCTTACCGATACCCTCAATTGTCAAACCAACTGAGTTTTCGCCTGGATCAAACACTCCGTCTTTACCTGTGCAATCGTCCTTAAATTTAAGGAGAACATTGCCATTTTCAAGTTCATATACATCTTTTGTTTTGCCTTCATAAAGTTTCTTCATAAAAACTACCTCTTTTTTTACTTTTTAATAAAATAATAATATCACATCTTCTTTTGAATTTCAATATTTTTTTGCGAGAAATTCGAAAAAATTTTACAAAATTTTCGTTTTGTTTTTGTGCAAACTAACAGTTTTACATTTTAGATGGTTCAGTCGATGTATTCAACCTTGATTTTGAAGTCGTGTGCAAATTCATCGGCATAGGAGCGAGGGGGTGTGCGAATGACCAAATTTTCGCACCCTTCAAAGGCGTTATGGGAGATTTTTGCCACTGCGTCGTGGATTTCCACCATTTTAAGCGAGGTGCAACCGCTAAATGTTCGGGGCTG
This sequence comes from Eubacteriales bacterium, assembly GCA_045578005.1. GTDB lineage: Bacteria > Bacillota > Clostridia > Oscillospirales > CAG-272 > RGIG2000. The sequence continues at coordinate 15,083 of JAZNJK010000034.1, forward strand.
TATTTGCCTAACACTCTTTGGAATGACGATTTTTTCAAGTTTGTCGCAACCGTAAAAGGCTCTATCGCTTATTACTTTAAGCCCTTCGTTTAAAACGACTTCCCTTACATTTTTCCCCGCAAAAGCATACGGTCCTATCGCTATGCAATCCTTAGGGAGCGAAACGGTCTTTTTGCTACCTATATATTTTAGCACGACATTGTTACCACCGACAAATCCGTCATTATCGACGCTAACGGTCTTTTTCTTTTCGCCGTTTGCCATATATGAGCCTGTGAAAATTCGGCAATTTTCAATATCATCAAAGGCGAGTGCGCCCTCAATTCCGAACACAGGGTAGAGTTTTCCTTTAAAATGTGCGCTATAATCATCATCTTCGGGAATGTATTGATACGACTGCGAAAACTCGTTATTTCCAAGTCCTACAAGGTCGGTGCTTATCTCAATCATCTCAATATCGTCCATATCGGAAATTTTCTCTTTTATCGCACTGATGAAGTGCCTTGGACCAAACTCATCACAGTCATCTTCCAACAAATCTTTAAGCGCCTTTCTCGAATCGTCAAAAACACTGTTTTCAAGAAGTTCAATCATTTCCGTAACACTTTTACTCATTCCGAGTTGGCGTGGACTTGCGGTTAGATACGGATTTGAGCAAAAATATTCGCTCGGTCCATCAACCATCGACCCACCTTCGGCTTCGAACGAGATTTCTTCTCCGTTTTTAAGAGTTATTGATATTACGGCAACGAAACTCGAACTTGACGAATTTGTTACAAAATCGGTTCTTATCTTCATAAATTCTCCTTTATGTTGGACGGATATGCGTCACTCTCTTATTACCATTTTATCATATCGTGCGCACTTTGTAAATAGATAATTTTCTCTTGATATTTTTTTGTCTTTATGATACAATTTTATTAGACTGTTCAAAGGAGGGGATATTTTGGCTGAACTTGTTTTACTTATGGGCATTCCCGCAAGTGGTAAAAGCACACTTTCAAAGGAATATAGAGAAAAGGGATACACCATTTTGTCATCAGATGAAATAAGGCAAAAACTGCTCGACGGTGAAGCGTATCCGCAAAACAAAGAAGTGCTTGACCCCCTTAATAATACGGTCTTTTCGCTCATTAAAGAACAGGCGCGAGAAACTCTTTTGTCGGGCGGTAATGTGCTTTTTGACGCTACTAACTTAAATAGGAAAAGACGGCGCAGTTTCCTTTCGTTTTTTTCTAATATTCCATGCCATAAAAAGTGCATTTTGGTCCTTGCGCCAAGAGAGGTTTGTCTTGAAAGAAATTTGAGGCGAGGCGGTGTGTGTCGTGTGCCTGATGGTGTAATGGAAGACACATTCAAGCGTTTTGAGTGTCCTGTCTATGCCGAGGGTTGGGACGAAATTGTTCCTTTTGTGTCAAGCGAGGAATATAAATTCCCGTTTGAGATGACAAAAGGGTTTTCACAAGACAATCCGCATCACACTCTTGACCTTTTTGGGCATATGGAAAGTGCGAAAAACTTCGCCATAGAAAATGGATATTCAAAAAGGCTTGTGCGACTTGCATTCTATCACGACATCGGAAAATTTTACACAAAGACATTTTTCACTTATAAGGGTGAGCCGTGCGAAACTGCGCATTTTTACGGTCACGAAAATTACAGTGCGTTTTTATATATTACCGAAATGTGTTGCGGTAAGACTTTGAGCAAAGAAGAATTTGATGAAATTCTTTATGATACTGCCTTAATCGGTGCGCATATGCGACCCCTAAACGCTTGGCTCGGTAGCGAAAAGGCAAAAGAGCGCGATATAGAATTTTATGGCGAAAACTTCATTCACGATTTGGAATTATTAAATTTAGCGGACCGTTCCGCTCATTAAGGAACATATTTTCATATGAACAGATATTCAGTTATTTGCAATTTTATTGCACAAAATCCCACAAATTGGGAAGAAATTATGACAAATGACCTTTGCATAAAGGTTAAAAGAGATAAAAATCTTGCGATTTTCAACTACGCTATTGGTTGCAACTTTCAAAACCCCGTCGTTCAAGAGGCGCGTGGAATTATAATCGACCTTGACACGCTTGATGTTGTTTGTTGGCCGTTTCGCAAGTTCGGTAACCACACTGAGCCATATGCTGACACGATTGACTGGTCAAGTGCGAGGGTGCTTGAAAAGATTGACGGCTCTATTGTCAAACTTTGGTTTGATAAGGGTGAGGATAAGTGGCAATTTTCAACTAACGGCACGATAAGAGCCGAGGAAGCGCCGATTAGCGAGTATGCAGGGGTTTATTTCTTCGACATTATTCGTCGCACCGACAATTTTGATGATATTCCGTTTGATGCGCTCGATAAGGACACGACTTATATTTTCGAACTTGTTAGCCCCGAAACCGAGATTGTCATTAAGTATCCGACACCGATGCTTTATCATATCGGCACGAGAAACAACATTACAGGAGTGGAGTTTGAGGTTGATATCGGTATGCCAAAGCCAAAATCCTTTGCGCTCGGCTCACTTGACGATTGCGTTAAGGCATCTATTGAACTAAATCAAGGTGATGTTGTTGACAGTGAGGGGTTTGTCGTTGTTGATAAGGATTATCACAGGGTTAAGGTTAAATCGCCCGAATATTTTGCGCTTCACCGTCTAAAATCGGTTGAAACGGTTAGCAAAAAGGACGCTATTCAAATGATTCTCGATAAGAGTGAGGATATTGAAAAAATTTGCTCGGCTAATGCGTCACTCGTTCCGCTTTTTAAATTCTATGAGTTTAAGATTGCCGAGGTAAAGGTTCAAGCGGACAAAATCGGCGTGCTATCTCGCAGTCTTTTGAGGGAATACGACGGAAATCGTGGCTCGGTTGCCCATGTGATTTCAAAGCATCCGCTGTCAACCTACGGATTTTTGGCGCTCGATAAAAACAAATCCGGTGGGGAACTCTTCATCGAATCAGGCGTTGACAAAATCGCAAAATATATCCCCGACTACACCGAACCCGATATCTATTCGCTATTTCTAAATGATGATAAAAAATAGGAGCGAACTATGTTTAAAGGTAAAAAACTTTCGATTTTAGGGGACAGTTTATCTACATATAACGGGATTTCGAACGATTTTCGTTCTAATCGGACAATTCGTCAAAACGAATATTATTACGAAATGCCGTTTCTTTCGTGCGACACTTATTGGGGCATTTTGCTAAACGAACTTGGGCTTGAACTTTGTGTAAACAACTCATACTCGGGTGCGTTTCTTAGCGGTAGGGATATTTCATCGTCGGGTGTTTTCCGTGCGAACGAACTCTCGACTAACGACGGCATCGACCCCGATTTTATCATCGTTTTTATGGGAATTAACGATTATGGGAACTATGTTGACCCTCAAACTTTTGCGCAAGATTACGAATTGACGCTTGAAATCATCAAGAGAAAATACAAAAATGCGCGTGTGTGTTGTGTCAATCTTCCAAATAGAAATCCGCTTTCGACGAGCCGTGTTGAAAGTTTCAATGAAGGGATTGAGAATGCCGTTCGAAAAATGGGCGAGGGGTATTTTGTTGCCGACTTTTTCGGTAGCGAAATGAGTGGCGATAACTTTTACAAACACACAAACGGCGATGTCCACCCAAACAAAGACGGTATGCGTCTAATCGCCAACTTTATTATAAAATCATTCAAAGAAAACATTAAATAACAAAAGCAAAGCATCTCAAAAGAGATGCTTTGTTTTTGTAAAGGAATTATAAATCCTCATTTTTTATAGGCACGGCGATTAGTTTGCCGTCTTTGTTTACGAGGTCGCATTCTTCTTGCTTTTTCTCGTTTTCTTTATTTTCCTTAATAACTCCTTCCAGTTTAAAACGGTAAATCATCGGTGTTGCCATTCCATGGTTTCGGTTGTCTAAGCGGGACTTCTTCACCGTTTTTGAAGTGTAGTTTGCCCTCGTTTGATGTGTAAACGGGGTTTTCTTTATCAACCTCAATATAAAGATTTTCGCAACCGTAAAAGGCATTTTCATCAATACTAACAACTGATTTTGGTATGAATGCATACTCAACATGGTGGAATACAAGTTCGCTAATCTCGGTCACATTATCCGGAATAGTTACGCGGTTATCTTTGCCCTTATATCCTACAAGAGTGCTTTCAATAGTGGGAAACTCACCTCTTTTTTCGTATGGGTCCTCGTCTTTCCATCTTTTTAATGTTATAGGTGTTTTTAAAAAGTCATTAATTTCGTCATCCTCAAGGTAGCAGAAGTTAAGGGCCTCTTTTGCAAATACCTTTTCAAATTTGCTTCCGTGCTTAGTGCCTACAATTAAACCGCCAAAGCAGATATAATCTCGCAACTCATCATAGGTAAAAAATATCCAATTATCTGCAATATCAACATCCTTATCAATATAGATATGGCGCAAGTCGAAAAAGCAAGCAAACGCCCCTTCCTCAATCATTGATACATTATTTCCGACCTTTATACATTGCAAGCAACTTGTATCGGCAAATGCAAATTTGCCGATTGTCTTAACGTGACTTGGTATTTCATAATACTCTTTTTCTTGCTTAGGTGGAAATTTGACTATTTTTTCAAGATCAAAGGAATAAAGTATACCGTCTTTAACTATAAAGTGTTTATTTTCGTTATCTACTGTGAGTTTGTGAATATTATAGTCTCCAAAAAGACATTCAGCGTCAAATACGCACACATCCTTGCCGATTTTAACCTCTTCAAGGTAATAATAATCTTGAAATGCTTTCTTTGCAATGTGTGTAATTCCGTCGCCTAATATAATGGTTTTTATCTTATCTCTTCTTTGCTTTGAAAGTTTTTCTTTTAAACTTTCTACCGTCGCTCCGCTACTTATTGCAGATAACGTAAGCGTTCCATTATCAAAGGTGGCAGTATATCCGTTTTCGGGAAAATCGACAACAAATTCCGTTTCGTTTTTCGCTTTTTCTTCTATAATTTTTCTATGCTCGTCATAGGAAAGAGAGAAAAACCAATCTAAATTGCTTTCATCTACCTCGGTAAATAAAATTTCATTTTTAAAAGCGAATTTTTCTGCCTCGCTTCCCTTTTCTCCGCCGATTATAATTTTGCCGTAACTATCGTAATGGTTAAAGGCGTAATCTTGAATTTCGGTAACATTTTTGGGTATATATATTTTTTCTATTTTTGAGCCTATTTGGTAGTCCCCAAAGGAATATATCTCCATTGTTTTAACGCTTTTGCCTATGGAAACGTTTTCAATCTGTGCGTCACTCATGGCATGGTTTTCAATAATTTCAACCTCATCGTTAAAGTAGAAGGTTTTTTGCTCTCTTCCCCTTGGATATTTTATAAATTTCTTTTTATCCTTAGAATAAATGCAACCGTCATATGAGGTATATTTAGGATTGTCCTTGTCCACATTATATGATAAAACGGAGTCAAGCTCTCCAAATGCACATTGGTCAATTTTGACACAGGTGGCGGGAATATTGATTTCCTTTATAAAATTGCAACCACGAAAGCAATAGTGCTCCAATCTAGTTATACCGCTCGGTATATTAAATGTTTCGTTAATTGAGATAAGGTCTGCGTTTTCAATTATAAATAAATCCTTTACGTCCATACTGTCTCCTTAAAATGGATTCTCTTCACCAAATTTAAATTTAACTTCTTGATGATAGTAATAGCCTTTTAAAAAATTGTCAATTTTATCGATGTCATTTTCCACCTCGACAAATCTTATGCCGTTTTTAATGGCGTAGTTGTGCGCACTTGAATTCTTTTCTCCGCCAATGGTTAATTCTTTTTTTGCTTCCTCTAATGTCATTTTATTAGAGTTAGGATTGTTAGGGTCATAGAAACAGCGTCTTTTTAAATACATGTTGTCGCTCATATCGATAAAATCGTCATCGATTTCGGTGTTTGGCGATATATAAATGTTATTTATCGTGCCGAGCTTGAATGCGTTCTTTTCTATCCTTTTAACGCCTTCACAAGATTTTATGCAGTAAATCTCCTTGCAATCGGTAAACACCTCACTTGGAACTGTTTCCATATTTATAACCAGTCCGGTTATTTGGCTATTTGCAAATGCGGTCTTTTCAATTTCAACGTCAGATGAAATTTTAAGGAGGCAAATATGCGCACCGAAGAATGCATTTTTGCAAATTTTCTTAACTGACCCAGAAATATTCGCCTTGATGTCAGCATCAGGATACACTCCGTTAATATAAGAGCAACTTCCCTCTCCGATCATCTCGGTTTCATTGGAAATTGGAACGATTCCTCCCTTTATTTTGTTTGGCATATAGAGGAGTGTTTTCATATCCTTGGTATAAAGAGCGCCGTTTATCGCGGTAAAATTGTCGCTATTTTCAATATGTAAATTTATACTTGTTTTTGGATAATCATTTGCCTCGTCATCTCTTTTCTTTCCTATTTCCATTATGGCACAGGGAGTAAAGTATTCAAGTGTTGAGGGCAAGATTATATCTGTTGCAAAATCAAGTCCCAAAAGAGAGTTTTCCAAAATGCGCTTAACTCCCTTGGGGATTGGGACTTTTTTATCAAAGCCACTAAAATTTGTGTCGATGCGTTTTTCAAGATATGCTTGAATTTCACGTGGCACATGCTCATTCATCGAATGTTCGTTTACCGACGAATACTCGTCTCGATCGACTACCCAATCGTTAGACCAACCACAGTGCGGACAGAAGAAATTGCTATCAAATGTTTCGTTTCCACAATAATGGCAGTCTATTATAGAATAAAATCCTGTATCAAGATGATATTGTATCTCTTCCTTTGTGAAATATTTTTCCAACTTTTGTTTTTCCATAAAAACTCCCTCTAATTCAACAGTAAAGTTTCTCAGATGCGGTTTTATCAATGTTACAAAAACACATCTTGTTGCCCTATTTTCAACTGTTTTACATTATATAATAACACGCAAAAAATTTCAAGTTAGGTGTGTCGCAATTTTGCGACACACCTAACTTGAATGGTGTTTAGTGCCAAATGTTTCTTATTTCTTGTAGTGCCACACTACTTTTTGATATTCACCTGTAAAGCCCATGCCACGCATGCGCATTTCGTTCCAATTTTCGTCCCAGTATTTGAGTCTTCTTGCTCGCCTCGGTGAAATCAATTAAATGGTATAAATTGACTGCTTGTTTTGTAGCCTGTGCCGTCTATAAGGTTATTCTTTATTTCGGTGGCAAGGGCGCGGATATCGTTTTCGTATTTTAAAACAAGCACCGTATTTGGCGAGGTATCATCTTGTTTTATTTTAATTACCTCAATAAAGGAGCAAGCATTGATTAGCGTTTCCTTGATTTTATCAGACTCAGCCGTGCCATCAATGAACATTCTTATATATCTATCCTGTATGCACCTTGCAAGGTTATGATTCTTTACATCGTAGTTAGACTTCTTTTTTATCGCATAGCGCATAAGTATTCCAAATGCCTTTATAAAGTCACTTCTTTCGCCCCTTAACTCTTCCTCGCTAAAATGGATATCAATCATTGTGTCATCAAATCCCATTTGCATGGTTGTGTATGACAGATAAAAGCGCACATCACTACCAATGTATTTTTTATTCGGCATAAGCTCTCTCCTAATTTTAATCAATAATTTATTTCAAACACCTTATATGGTGCAAACTTCACTCCGCTGAACATTTCTTCAAAATCCAAATCATTAACGAAAATTCTAACATCAATCATGTCATTCTTATCAGTTCTCGTAACTAACTTTGACATTTCCGCCCTTACGGTGCTACCAACTACCGCATCGTTAGGGTCCATTACAAACACCATTAATTCTCTGGTGTTTTTGTTGTTTAACACGAGTGTCCATTTCTTCTTGGTCAATTTTATTCTTGGATTTGCCCAGTAAACATCTACCGTTTTATTGTTCGACGCAAGAGTGAATTCGGTTGGCAAATAATAACCTTTGCTTTCAAGGATCTTCTTCGCCTCGCTCTTGGTCATTTTGTAGCCTGTTACACCGCTCGATTTGCCAACGCTCTTTGTTGATGTTTTCGTGGTTTTTACCGTGGAAAAGATAGCCTTTCCTCTTGCATCATTTATTCGTTTTTGTTCCGCCAATCTTTCGGCAGTCTTTTTGTCCTTTGCCTCTTTCTTTTCGGTCTCCATTTGGTTTATGTATTCCTCGATTTTCTTCTTGTCCTCAACCGAGTCAACAGAGAAAAATTTGAAGAAATCTGATCCAAATCCGAACGGATTGCTTTCCTCACTGCCGTCAAATTTAACATATACTCTCGCACTATTTTCATCTCGTTCAATGCGGACAAGTTCGCCCTTTCCAGATGCTACGTGTGTGATTTTAATTCCAAATACTTCCATATTATTTTCTCCTCTATCTATTTTTTATTAATAAATTATACTCTTGACAAGATACGGTCCGAATGACGCTCCGCTAACCTTATCAATGAAGTTAACCGAATCGTCGCCAAATATTTGAATGTTTGCAAGAGTTTCACCTTTGAGTTCTCTCTTTCCGAGTTTGTCAATAAAATCTCTTGCGGTGCTTCCGTCCTCGTTTGCTATCTTGAATAAATATAATTTTCCGTTTACATCATCGTTTAGAATAAGATACCAAACTCCAACAAGTTTTTCAATACGAGGTGTTGCCCAATAATTTCCTGTTGCGCTGTTTTTAGTTGCATATACAACCGTTTCGTCTTTACCGATTGAGACGCCATTCTTGGCTAAAATCTCCTTAGCGATGTTTTTCGACATTCTTAAAGTGTTTGCTACTTGCACTTGACGTGCGGGTAAAAATTTGGATTCAATGTCCACTTTCGACTCCTCTCCACTTGTCACTATTACAGGTTCTTTTTTAGAATATAAGAACCCTGCCGAGCCCTCTCTAACAATTCTTTTGAGAACCGTAGTCAAGATGTTTTGTATTTCAAGTCCATATTCGTCTAAAATCCCCTCCGCTTCGTTATAAAGTTGTTCATTGATGTTTAATTTGATTTCTTTCATGATTTTTTCCTCCAAATCTCATTTTATAACACCATTATAGCATCTGCCTTTCAAAATGTCAAGTGTTTTTTGAAAATTTTTTGATGTTTTTTGATGTTTTTCGTTTTTCTTACCTTTTCGCTCGTTATTTCACCGCTTTTTTGATGATTTTTTTGCAAAAAACATTTCATTTTCACCGAAAAACATTAGGTTTTTAAAGCATTACTCCGTTGTCACGCCTCACCGCAACAAAGCATTAACTGTAAATTTCTCGCCATTTTTTGTAGTTTTTTATCCTACACTTTTTCGCCACACATTAAAATAAGCGAGCCAATCCGACTCGCCATTTTCTTCATTTTTATTATATTTATGTAAAACACTCTTCTTTCAAACATAAGCCGTTCAACACCGCTACCGCTTCAAGCCCTGTGGAAAGAAAAAAGCAGGTCGTTTGAAGTGAACTTTTGAGGTTCACTTCAAATTCGGCTCTGCTTCGGTTGGTTTAGTATCTTCAAGATGAAATTACAAAGATTACTTTGGACCATTTATCACAAGTCTTGCAATTCCATTTTCATCCTCTACAAACTCCGCCGTGTTGATACAGGTCATTCTCGGCTTGAAGTTGTGTGAATTTGTATTGTGACAATGATATGCGCAACAAAGGGTTTTGTCTTCGGCATAGAAAAAACTGTGATGTCCAACGCCCAAAAGGGTTTCGCTTTTCTTTAAAATAGGATTTTTCTCATATCTTTCAAATGGACCACTCGGACTTTTTGAAACGGCATAGCCGACTGCGTAGTCAACACATCTTGTATGATTGCATGAATATGTAAGATAATAAAGTCCATTATGCTTTATGGTGAACGGTCCTTCGGCAATAAGACAATCAACAGTTTCCCAAGGCTCTGTTGCCGAAATTAAGCAATTTGGATATTCTTCCTCTATGCCTGATAAATCGTCTTTCATTTTAGCAACAAAAATCCTGTTGCCGTCACCCAATCGAACATAGTAAAGATATACTGTGCCATCGTCATCAACTAAAAAACTTCCGTCAATAGCCATGCCTTCGCGTAGCCAACGCTTGTTTTCCTGTTTAAACGGACCCAAAGGGTGGTCAGCCACTGCAATTGCGATATGCTCCTCCGAGGCATAAACCATATAAAATTTACCACGGTATTCTAAAACCTCGGGCGCCCAAAACCATTTTTCACCAATAGAGTCGCCTTTTTTAAGAGCATACCCATGTTTTGTCCAACTCTTCATATCGCTCGATACATAAACGAAAATTCCGTCACCCTCAGGCGTGGCAGTGCCAAAATCGTTAGCACCTACAAGAAAATCACTGTTTTCCGTGGTAGAATACATATAATATTTTCCTTCATAAAAAAGCACAAATGGGTCCGCCCCTGTGTGCAAAGGATTTTTAAAATTGTTGTCCATAAAAACCACTCTCCGCTTTAAATCCGTTGTCTCTTGAAATTGTATTTCTTGTTTTATTATACAATAAATGAAACTGTATGTCAATAAAAAGAACGCTCACTACGCGAGTATTAAAGCGTGCGAGACAAAATCTGTTGTGGGATTTTCCAAAAGGTTCAAACCCTGTAAACTCTCAAAAAGGAAAATGAAACTTAATAAAATGAATATTTGCGAAGCAAATCAACCTTTACTTCTTCACTATTACTTCTTACTTATTACTTTCAAAAAATCCTGAATGCGATTTTTAGTGAAAAGTGAAGAGTGAAGAAGTAAAAAGTAAAAATCCTGAATACTTTCGCATTCAGGATTTTTTGGCTCTCCGGACAGGGCTGGGTCTCGCCTGCGGGCTCGGTCCGTCCGCGGATCTGACAGTTCCCCGAACTGTCATTCAACACCGCTACCGCTTCAAGCCCTGTGGAATACTAAGAAAGAACAAACAAAAACCACTCGATTGGG
>JAZNJK010000035.1:0-2080 GCA_045578005.1 Eubacteriales bacterium
AAGAGAGTATCTTGAAAATGCCCACGCATGTTTTGGCTCTCCGCTTGAAAGACTTCAATTTATGAATATGCCCGCATATGACCTTTATCTTTCCAAGGGTGTTGACCTTGAAAAAGAGATGCTTGAAATCGCTCTTTGCGCTCAACACAACAATGGTGGTCTTGATATTGATATGTGGTGGCAAACAAACATTTCTCACCTCTTTGCTTGTGGTGAGGTTGCCGGCTCTCACGGTGTTTATCGTCCCGGTGGTAGCGCACTTAATGCAGGTCAAGTTGGCTCTACAAGATGCGCTCAATTCATTTCAAAACACACCGAAAATGCGTTTGCTACGGATAGTGCATTTGACAATGCGTCCGAGGGTGCGGTTTTGAAACATCTTAATATTACAAGAAGTATTTTGTCAAATGAGGACAATGTATCTTCTCTTACCGACAAATATCAAAAACTTATGGACGAGGTTGCAGGACCTATTCGTGATGCGTCAAGGTTTAAATCCACACTTGATGTGTTTGGTGATGCGCTTTGTGACTTTAACAAGACTGTTAAGGTTAAGGACCAAAATAGACTTTGGCTTGCTTACCGTCTACGCGATGCGCTACTTGGTGAGATGGCATACATTTGGGCTATGCTCCTTTACACAAACGAAGGCGGAAAATCTCGCGGTTCGGCAATTTACACATCGGAAAACGGCACTGCGCCCGAAAAACTTGAAGATGTATTCCGTTTTGAACTTGACGACGGCTCACTCAATGATACTATTTTTGAAATCACATACAAAAATGGCAGTTTCAAGGGTGACTCTCGCCCTGTCCGTCCTCTTCCCGAGGGTGGCGGTTTCTTTGAGAATGTATGGCGTGAATACCGTGAAAATAAGAATATTTACTAATTAAGGAGCGCATTTTTGCGAAGGACTTATGAAGCAAGGATTAGTTTCAGTAACATTCCGCAGTCTTAGTGTCAAGGAAATTATAAAACTTGCAAAGGACAACGGACTTAAATACATTGAATGGGGTGGACCTCCTCATGTGCCGATGGGCGATGTTAAACTCGCACGAAAGGTTAGGAAACTTATGCATGGATCGGGCATTAAATGTGCGTCCTATGGCTCTTATTACGGTGTTGCTTACAATAAGGGCGAAAAACCACCTCTTCCCTTCAAAAAAGTTTGCAAGACAGCAAAGGCGCTTGGTGCGAACACTATCCGTATTTGGGCAGGTTGGCCCGGATGCGGTGAAATTGATGCCAATGGTGAAAAGAAGGCTGTTACGCATACTAAAATGATTGCAAATATTGCAAAAAAATTCGGTCTTACTCTTGCGTTTGAGTGCCACTGGGGAACTATTACCGAGGAATATCACCGTTCTATCGAATTTCTCAAAAAGATTGACTGTGACAATGTAAAGATTTACTATCAACCAAATCCGCACAAAAGCGTTGAATACAATCTTGAAGCGGCAAAGGCGTTGCTCCCTTGGGCGACGAATGTGCATGTATGCAATCATTATTATGTTGACGGAGAGTTTCACAAGGACTCTCTTAAAGCGGCACATCTTGACTGGTGCAAGTATCTTAACGTGCTTGAAGACGGAACGGATAGAGTTTACTATCTTGAATTTATGCCTGACGGCACACCGACAACTTTACCGACGGAGTGTCAGTGTCTTAGACTTCTTGAAAGCGAGGTTCAAAAATGAATATTTTAGATAAGAATTATGACCCTACCATATGGACAAGGGCAAGGGAAATCCCCGAATTCAAAGGTGCGCTTGAAGCACTTGAAAAAAGTTACGAGCAATACTGTGTTGATGATATTTTGCCATCTAAGTTCAGTCATTTTAGACTTTTCCAAGATGTCGGTGACAGAAACACATATCAAAAGGACTTTTTCCGCCGTCAACACAGGCTCTTTACCTGTGCGGTGTATTCTCTTATTTATCCCGAAAATGAAAAGGTTTTTGAACTATTGCAAGACACGATTTTTGAAATTTGCGATATGTTTGCCTGGGCGCTTCCCGCACACATGGGTCCGCTTGACACGATAAATCAGTTTGAACTTGACCTTGACTCATGCACTATG
>JAZNJK010000036.1:0-3414 GCA_045578005.1 Eubacteriales bacterium
GTTTGGGAGTGCCGTAACTGTGGACACATCATCGTTGGCACAAAAGCACCTGAAATTTGCCCAACTTGCGCACATCCAAAATCTTATTTTGAAATCCACGCAGAAAATTATTGATTTGCGTTGCGACCTTAATCTAAAATCCATTAAATGTTGAGATATAATTCCAAACTTCAAAAAGGGCGAAAAAATTTCGCCCTTTTTAGACCGAAAAAAGAGAGGAAAACGACAAAATGACGCTTGATGTGGCGATAAAACGGTTAAAAGGGTCAAAATTTCGCGCGAAATTTCACCTTACCGAAAAGGACAGGGAATACATAGCGAAAAATGGCATAGACATCATCCGCTCCCATGCGGTTGACTTTGTTAGAGAGCGCCTTGCTCCCGCTTATATCAAAAATGACGGAGCGCAAACACCATGGCGAGGACACCCCGTTTTTGTGGCGCAACACGCAACCGCAACTTGTTGCCGTGGTTGTCTTGAAAAATGGTTCAAAGTCCCCAAAAACACGACACTTACCCCCACGCAACAAGAAAAAATCGTCAATCTTATTATGTTTTGGATTGAACTTGAATACAACGCAAAAAACTGATTGTTGCCCCAAAAGTGCAATTGCCTGTCGCATCATGCGATACTTGTTTACAAAATAAATTATTGACAAATATTTCTATGTATGATATAATAATAGTGCAAAACCCCAAATTTTATTTTACGAAAGGAAAAAATTATGAAAAAGAGAATTTTCATGCTTGCAATCATGGTAGCGCTCATCGTGTGCGTTTTCACCGTTGTAGCAAGTGCCGATACAATCGTGCCATCAAGCACTAACGAATTCGGCGCTCTTACCACATTTGATACTGCAATTGGTAGAACAGACATTGGCGACAAAAAAGATGACAACACTATTGCACGCACCGTTTTGTTTGACGGAACAAATTACTATACCGTTCCAACTGTTTATCTGCTTACCAAAGGGGGAAGCGAATCAAATGGCGTTTGTCTTTGGTGGAACTTTGGTGAGATTAACACTAAACTTGACAAAAGCTTTAATGTTGGAAGTGTTATAAGAACAGAACTTCCTTCATCGATTGATTTTCTCGATTCATCTAATGAAAAGAATAATCAATACAGATGCTTCAATGGATTTACAAATGTTATCGAAATTAAACCTAATGATGGATTGAGTTTTATTGCAAACGGCACATTTAAGGCGTTTGCAGGTTGCAAGGCTCTTACCGAGATTGATGTTTCAATGATGAACTTCAATTACGCAAAATCTACTTATGCGCTTTTTGAATATTGCGATAAACTTGTAACTGTAACACTTCCCGAGCAAGCGGGCGTTGACAGTGAGGGTGACGCTATAAACTATGAAACCGATTATATGTTCAACGGATGCAAGGTGCTTGCAACTATTAACAACCTCTATTCCTTCATGAGCGGAACTACCAAAATCAATCAAAAGACATTCAACACCTGTAACGCACTTGAAAACATCAAGATTTGGGACGGTGTTACAAGTATTGGATCTGAGGCATTTAGAGGAACAAAGATTTCATCAATCGTTATTCCCGAATCTATTACCTCACTTCCTAACCATGTATTTGCGGACTGTAAGAGTCTTCAAAAGGTGGCTTTCTCGTCAGGACTCACCTCGGTTGGAAACTATTGCTTTGAAAAATGCACCGCACTTACCGACATTTGGTTCCCATCTGTTAGTGTTTCATTCGCACAACAGGTATTCGGTCAAGTTGGAGCAAGCAAGAATATAAATCTCTATTTCCCAACTTCAAGTGTTACTGTTACTTTTTCAAGCGACAGTTACAATAACGACCCTGTTATGAATGCAATTTACAAGTCGGAGGGAACAGATAGAATTAAACTCAATACCCCACTTTCAACAAAGTGTTCAGTATTCATTGGCGACCATACAAAACCAACAAATATAACAAGTTGCTTAGTTGGTGGTAATTGCACAGTATGTTCAACTGCTTTTGAGCCGAACGCAACAGAGCATACAAAGGGTGGCGAAACCCTTACATTCCCGAATGGTCTTACCGCAAATGGAGTTTACACATACGACTGCACAAACCCCGGTTGCACAATCGTTGACATCGTAGTAGGCGACAAGGAAGGTAGAGATGTTATTGCTCCTATCTTCACCGCCAAGGGATATTCAACAAATACTGACAAGAACGCAATCAACGGCGGATATAGCGTAGACCTTGACTCTCTTGCACTTTACGAAAGACTTATCGGCACACTTAACTACGGTATTGTAATTGCCAACGCAAACTCTTTCGGCACAAACACATTCTTCGATGCTGATAATAAAGTTCAAAGCGACAAGGCACTTCAAGTTGAAATGGATAAGCAATATGCAAGTTTTGATTGCTCTATCAATTTTGGCACAAAGACAAACATAGACCTTGACCTTGTCATTTGCGCATATGTAATCGACGCAAACGGAGTTGTATTTATTCAAAGCGAAAGCGGAAGCGATGTATCAATCGGTGGTGCGACATTCAAGAGCGTAACACTCGCACAAGTTATCGCACTTCACCCTGCCGTTTCAAAAGAAGACTAATAAAATGTTGCAAGACAACAAACCTTAAAAAGCCTTTTTATTATTTTAACATAACAAAAGAGGATAGCCTGTGGAGAAATCTGCGGGTTATCTTCTTTTTTAGTCCCATAATGGAATTAGCAAAGGATAAGTCAAAATAAATGTCATAATTTTGCGACAAGGTATTTACAACGCGGAAAAAGTGTGCTAAAATTAAGAAAAATACGATAAATTTTTAAGGAGAACGAAAATGACACAAAAGGCTAATAAAATCAAACTTTTGAAACTTTGGGAACTTTTATCACAAGAAACCGATGCCGAGCATCCTATGGGAACGCCCGAAATTCTTGAACGACTTAAAAAAATGGGCATCGACTGTGACCGTCGCACACTTTACGATGATATAAAAACACTCAACAATTTCGGCTACGAGATTGAGTGCACTCGCGGTGCGTCAAATGAGTATAGTGTTGACAACGAGGACGAGAAGTTTAGCCCTACCGAACTTAGAATACTTATGGACGCAGTTCAAGCATCAAGTTTTATCAGCGAGGAGAAAACGAAAAATTTTGTTGATAGAATTGCTAAACTTGCGGGAAGTTTCCGTGGTGAAGTTTTAAAGCAAAATATCGTTGCATTTAACACGGTAAAGACGACAAATAAACAAATTTACTACGCAGTTAACGAAATTGCCGTTGCGATAAACGAGCATAAGAAAATCGAGTTCAAATATTTCAACTACACCGCAAATCACGAGCACAATTATCGTAAAAATGCCGATGGCGAGATTAAAATTTACAATGTAAACCCCTACGCCACCGTCTTTTCCGATGATAAATATTATCTCGTT
>JAZNJK010000037.1:0-7416 GCA_045578005.1 Eubacteriales bacterium
CCTCTACCTTGCCCTGTAATAATAGAAATATTCATAGTTGGAGTATCACTCCAATATCTATTATAATTAGATGAGACTGTGTAAGAGCCTTGCATAAAACTTTCATTTCCTGTATATGTATAAAGTCCTGTGTTTTGGTGATATTCAACAGTTCGTTTTGTCCTATCAATTACAATTTTATCAATGTAATCTCCGTATGGCGAATTTATCTTCGCAAATCGCAAAGGAATTGTAGAACTACCGACAGTCACACTCGTTGGGATTTTAACTGTCACAGGCTCAAAGTATGGCTCGTATGGTAGATTGGTTTCACCATAATTAACCATAAAATTATAGACTTTAATTTCACCTGTTAATCCACCACTATCGTTTCTTGGTATTCTTAAAAACAATTTAGTATAAGTGCCTAAACTTGCAGGTGTTGTGAATGTGTAAGATGTTCTACCCTTTGTAAAATTGGGAAATGTAGCACCGTATTTAATATCCGACGCATAAAAAGTATTACCTCTACCAATGCCCCATAGTGTCCCTTCGGTCTTGTTTATACTTATAAACTCATAATCAAAACCGACAGTGTAAGTAGTGCTTGGCAATAGTTCAAATCCTGTGCTAATATCTCTATACCGTATATCCGTAAAAGTATATTGTTTGTCCGAAATGTTTGCCAAATTCGCACTCTTTAATTCAAGCGACATTCCTACATTTTCACCCTTGACAAATTCGCCTGTTCCTTGATTTGTGTAAAATAATCCATTGACAATGTCATACATTCCTACTACATTATCATTCTTTCGGTAGCAAGGGATAAAATCACGAATTATATTGCTTCCCTGTGAAATCTTACAAGCCTTAATCGTTTGTGCCGATGATGTTATACTACCACCTGAATTTCTACCAAACATAATAATAGAATAAGTCATATTATCGACACCCAAATTTCCAAGTGCGACATTGTTTTTATCATCAACACTCGCAACTCTTGAATTGAGAAAGTTCAATTTTGCATTGTAAAAATTGTTTGCACTTGCACTCCATACACCACCGTCAATACTTATTCCAAATCCAAAGTAAATACGGTTTAGAGTTGTTCCAAGCACAAATCGTGTATTACCACTATCTTTTCGACAACCAAACCTAAACATATCGGTTGATACATCGGGGAATGATACATCAATGCTAAATCCTGTTTCGTTATTTGGAACAACACCTGTATCAATATACTGTGTGCCTGTGCTTTCTATGTATTTTACTTCTTGATATTCACTCGGAAGTCTTGTATCGTTTGCGTTGTAGATAGGTTGGGGAAAGTCGGGATTTGGCACTGTATTTCCCTCGGTAGATAGTGTAAAAGTGTAATTTGCCCTTAAAAAATCCCAATAGGCTTGAGGATTATCTATTCCGCCAACAAGAAAATTTGCAATGCCTATATAAAACTCTCCGCTTACTTTTGGAGTTGCTAAATATTGCGGTGTCCCGTAATCCTCTAATATCTCGGTGTAATTGTTTGCTATGTCTTCTTGACTGTCCGATACAATAACAATAAATCCGCTTGATAGCGAGGAGATATTTCCGTTTCCTGTCTTATTTGCGGTGAGTGTTAGTCTTGCGCCATTTGGCACAGTAATAGGTGTTTCGCTTACGATAATAGGCGCACTGCTTGGTGTTACATACGATGTTGGTATTGTGATGTTTTGCGGTGCAAATGTGCCTTGATATTGTTCGGTATTTCCGTCAATTTGCATTGTGCGTATATTTCTCTTATACTCGCTTGAATACTCAACGGAATTTACGCCCTCAATCAATTGTGGAATATAGGATATATTATCTTGCCTTTCTCCATTCACATATACCGCACAAGGCTCGGTGTTACCCTTAAATGTGATAACACCGTTTTCTTGTCCGTTTATAAAGGTTTTAATTGCCATTTGTTTCACCCTCGATTGTCACGAAATATACGCCCTGCTTGCTTGCAAGAGCGTTATAGTCAGCCTCGGATAGAATTCCGTTAATGGCAAGTCCGTTTACTGCTTGAGCATCAAGAGCCGTTCCTGCTTGGTCTGCATATGCGCTTGAGCCTGCGGTTGATGTGCTTTGCTCTTTCCAATTCGCCCTTACATCATACGAGCCACCGAGCAATATCCACGAATTTACTACCGTTGTGCCTGCCTCATCAAGCAAATATGCAATATCGCCCTGCTCCGCTTGGGATAGAGTTGTTAGCGCATCCTCGCTTGTAACCTCAAAATATTCGTGCTTTACGATAGATGGAATTTGGCTCGCATTTATAAGTCCGTTTGCATCAAGCCCGGCTATACCATTCGGGGCGTTCTTTTCGCTTGTCAGTTGATTGTAATAGTTAAGTGCGTTTGTTGCGCTCGTTTGCGCCTCAGTTGCGCTTTGCTCCGCCTGTGCCTGTGCGTTTTGTGCCTCGGTTACATAAAGGTCATAGTTTGCATCGGGGAATATAAGCGTGCGACCTGTTGAGCTTGTTATTGTGATTTGTCCGTTTGTGCTTGGTTGCCATAGCTTCACTGCGTTTATGTAAAATCTGCCATTTGTAAAGCCTTTATCTCCTATAATACTATTGCTATTGTCAATAGTAACATTGTCCGCGTATGGTTGAATAATGCTTATAGACTTTACTGTTTCATTTACTGATATAATTACATTTATGGCAGTAGGCGCAAGGAATGATATCTCGTCAACCTCTACCACGCTATTGTCCTCAAGCGTAGCCTGTATGATTAACTTTGTAAGGAAATATGCGCCACTAATATTTAATTGCATTTTACCGATGCTTTGTGGCTCTGAAAAGGTCATTGTAAAGCCTGTATCTTGGGTGTAATTTGCGCCCAAAGCGTATAGCGCGTTTCCTGTGCTTCCGTTTATATTTGATATTGAAAAATCAACGCCTGCGCTTTTAAGCACCGCATTTGTCGGCTCGGTTTCAATCGTTGAAATGGCGGTGTCCGTATTTATTTCCGCATTTGGTGCGGAATAGGTGACTGACATTATATTATACTGTGGATTTAATTGCGACAAATACGTCAAAATGCGTTGATAGATGTCATTTGTTGGCGTGCTTGGCATAGCAGGAGTAACACCAGCGCCTACATTGAATGTGCTTGAATAGCTTGTCAATGCAATAGGGTTGTAAGTATTGCCATTATTTGTGTTATACCCACTCTGATACGCAACAAATTGCACTGTTACGCTTCCCATATACTCGGTAATTGTTCCGTCAAGCAAGACACGCCATATATTAAAGGTTTTACCATCAATCAGCATAGGTTGAGGTTGTAGAGTCATCAAATATGGCTCGGTTGCTATTCCGTTAGGTAATTTAAACCTTGTTTCAATAACATTTGATGCGCTCAAAGGTGCTACAAGCACTAATTCACACGCATTTGTAGAGCCTTGATATACAGGGCTTGATATAAGATTTACTACCGTGCCTTGACTGTCAATAAAAAATTGCATTTATTTATCCCCCTTAGTCCTTTTTAATTTGTATGCCTGTAAATTCGACATATTCCATTAGCAAGCCTTGCTGATGGTTTAGCTCATCGCTTATCTTTTCCTCGGTTTCTTGCCTTAAAACCTCTAAAAAGGCTATTTCCTTTACCCTTTTAGGGTCGTTTGCGCTTACCTCAATAAGCTCATCAATCAAAGCGAGCTGTGTCGTATAGCCTTTTACCGCTTGCGCCTCTCGCTCTTGATTTTCCTCAATAACCTTAGCAAGCTCAATTTCAAGGCATTTAATGTCCTTATCCATTTTTGTATCTCCTTAATTATAAATTGTTCGTGCGATTTGGAATGTAATTGCTTCGGTGGTTTTGCCCTCGCTTGCATATTCGCTTGAACTCTTATTCCTGGCAAGCAAGATTTCTCCGCCCTCAATTACATAGCCTTGACTTATGTTTCCGTCTTCATCCTCAAATTGATAGGATTTTGTGTTTATCGGCGAAATCAACGCCCATGAGTCAAATTCGTATTGTCCCGGGGTTGGAACATCAAAAGAAATGCCATTACTTGACGGTGTATACTGTCCGTCTACAACCTTTACAACCTTGCTTGTATCAATTTTTTTATCAAATTTGCCTATTTTGCCGTTATAAAAAGCAAGTTGCGGTCTTTGATTTGTGCTTATCCTCGTTACAAGCGGACAAGAGGAAGCAAGAGCCGAGCCGATTATGATATCATCCTGCGTTGTGACAAATTCGATTTCGTAATTAAACGATAGGCGTTCTCGGTTGTCTTTGCGAAGTAATAGCGCATTAGGAGTCTTTATATCGGTTGTGTCTGATATATCATCACCAAGTAAATCCGATACAGTTTGAGCTTGTTCGTATTCGTTATCGTTGGACTCAAATGTGCTATAAAGACCGAAAATATGGTAATATGCTCTACCGTAATAATCGCCATATGCAATGTCTCTTTGCCATATAGCACTTACCTGCTCATTTCCCGTGTCCTCAAATGTGCTAACGCTTGCCTCGGTTCCTGCGGAATAATTGTCCTTATAATCCCACGAGAACACCATAGCGTTGCCAAAAGCCGATGATATAACAGGAAGCAGAACATTACCGAATGCGGTAGTGTCATCTCCTGTCTTTGAATACGAATAAGCACGCACCGCATTTATAGGATTTATCACCTTGTTTTCTATTGACGGATTGAAAATTTGCATAATAGGCGTAAGCGTGCCGAGAATTGCGTTATTATCGTTCACGCTCTCGGCATTGTCGCTTATTACAACATAGTTTTTAAGGAGTATATCTCTTGCGTAGGCATTTGCCTCGCTTACCTCAAAAACTCGCTTATTTGAGCTTATACCGACATATTGATTGACTCTAAAATCCTTAGCGAGCTGAACTGTGCATTTGATATATTCGCTAAGAAATTCACATTTTATATCAACAATAGCGAATCCGTCTATTGTTTGCGCTAACTCGGGAACGCTAAGCACCGATTTTAAAATATATGTGCGTGTGCTTTCCACATTACCCATTTTAGCGGAAATAGCTTTTATATTCTCGCCATAATAGCGTGTTTCAATCAAGTTTTCACTTTGATTATACACACGCATAAATGGGGTATTTCCAAGCGTTATTGATTGCTTGCTATGTGAGAATTTTGTGTCGTAAATCGGCACATAGGTTATCTTAAAAGCAAGTCGGTTAAATCCGCTTGATATTTCGCTCTTGTAATCACCGCCTGTTACCGCATTTACGATGTTTACTATCGCATAGTTACTGAATATAGGGTCAATAGCATTGTCAACCTTGTAAAATAAGCCTCTTATACCCTCTTGACCTTGTGTATAATAAAGCGCATAATGCTTTGTATAAGGATAACCGCCACCGTATGATGATAAATTGTTATACTCGCTATCTCTAAAAATATATGGCGTAATATCAACATCGTTAAATACAGTGTTGCCGTTAGCATCATAAAGAGTTACAAGCACGCTTCCTTGCTCACTCGGTATATCATAAATCTTGTTATCGGTTGATGCGTAAGCGTTATTTTCGCTAATTATTACATTTACGCTTTCAGTCCTTAGTGTCCTATCGCCGATTATATTTGGCTCGGTGACTACTCCCTGCGCATAATTCAAAGCATTTACTATATTGCTTGCGCTTGTTTCTATGTGCGTGCAATACTCGTTTATATCTCGGCTATATGCCTTATAGATATACGGTTTTGACGATATTTTTGCCTCGGTTGTTTCATCGTAAGGGTCAAAAAAGATATAGTTATCTTGCCATACTCCGTTTTCGTCATATCCGCCAAGTCTTGGCTCTGCGTGTATAAAGCCACCGATAACCTTTAATTGCTCCCTCAATGTGCATTGTGTCATTGTAAACTCGGGAGCGTATATATTTGCGTATTTTGTCGCTTGCTCGGGTGCAAATGTAAATCTCGGTGTTTCGCCCTCGAAAATAGGCTCACAAAGGTCTAAACATCTATTTACACAGTCCGTTATAGTCCACGGTTTGAGTGGGTATTGGTTTTTGACTGCGTTTATAGTGTATGCTATCTTAAATACAAGGTAATTATCTGTTCCTACTTGAACAACAAGTGTATAAATTACAATTACAGGATTGAGAGCCATTACACTAAGCGTTGCATTTGTTCCGTTTTGTGTAGTAATATTACCGTTAATATTTACGCTAACACCTGTATAAAAGGTTTTACCGCTTCGCGTAATTCCCTGCTCAAGCTCCGTTGCGGGATAATTATATAATTCTTTTAGATACGCTATTAGGTCGGTGCTTAGCTCGCTTGGGGTTGGAGTTGTGTATAGTTCTTGAGACGGGATAGGGGATTTAATAATTCCTGTTAAATTATCAATTACATCCGTTGTCGGATTGGTATATCCATCCTCACTATTAGAAGCATCAACAGGTCTTACATTCAACGGATTTTTAGTATAAACATTACCCTGCGAATTAGTAAATGTTATACTTTGACAATAAATACCCTCTAATAGCTTTGTTCGCTCCAAAAGATGAATTTCGTGTTTATACTTGCCACTTCCATTCGGTAACTCTTGCGCTCTATCACTTGCTATGATAAAGTAATAAGGCTTTTCATTCGTTCCGTCATTTACAACAACCTTTATTTCGGTTGTAGGCTCAAAATACGGAATAGAGCTTCTTACAATGTATAAATAAGCCTCGTTCAACCTCTCATCAAGCAATAATGAGTTTGAAAAGGTAAATGTTAGTTTTCCGTTTATTGCCTGTGTATAATTTCCGCCACTATCTTTTGTGTATGCGTTAAAAATTATCATTGACAAATTCCTTTCATTGTGTTATTATGATAAAAAAGGAGTTGATTTTATGAAAAAGAAAATAATGCAAATAATCATCGGTTTTGCATTGATTGGCTTAATGGTATATCCATTGATATTTTTTACAAAAATTCTTTTTGTTTTTATCAAAAGAATGATTGAATTACCATCACCCGAAATTGCTTTTTGGGGCATTATGGGTATTGATGCAACCACTTTTTTTGTTTTCTCTATAATTTTGCCTATAATATTACTTTCCTATGTTTTAGTAATTGCAATTTATCTTTACAAGCAAATCAAAGGCTCTAACGCCTCAAATTTCGTGCGTTATACCTACGAGGAATATAAGGCATATAGAGCAAAGAAAAAAGAGGAAAAACAAGCAAAGAAAAAGGCAAAATTGCAAGAAAAAATAGATAAAATGGAAAAGACGGGGTAAAATCCGTCTTTTTATCTTGAATTGCCTGTGCGGTCTTGCCCTGCTCCTGCTCTTATTCTTGCAAAGAATAGACTTGTATTCTCAACTTCTCGGCGCATATTTATCTCGCTTTGTCGTATTGCCGTGCTTACACCCCAATCGGCTAAGCCTACTAATGCACCTACAAGCACACCTGCAC